>NZ_JAUBQW010000011.1:0-77275 GCF_036701485.1 Microcoleus sp. Pol11C3
GCTCCTTATTTTTTTACCTTACCATTCTCTCAAACCTTTGTCCTGTTTAGACTAGAGGTGCCTTGTCACCCGCTAAGGAGTAAAAATTGATAAATTAGATCGATACACCTCTCCTCAACCCTCATCTGGAAGAAAAAAGGCTTCCATATTAACCGGGCTGCTGAGTCAGTTTTTTTTAGAGAAAAGTGAAGTCGGCAGCATTAATTTGACTCGCCGATATCCCGCTCAAAGATACCAAAATTTCTCCTGTTGGGACAAACCGGATGAAAGTTGCACCGTTACTTTCAGTAATTGCTAATTGATAGAAGGTGATACCGCTAACAAGTTTTAGTAAATCTTTGTCGTCTTCAAAGTCTAAAATAGTATCCGTTCCGACATCAAGTCCTAAGAGGAATCGATCGCTCCCCAAACCTCCAATCAAACAATCATTTCCCAAGCTGCCAAATAGGGTATCATTTCCCTTGCCGCCGTAGAGAGTATCATTCCCTTCACCGCCAATGAGACTGTCAAAACCGCGATCGCCAAATAAAACATCCTCACCGTTACCCCCAAGCAAAGAATCATTGCCCTTGCCACCATAAAGGGTATCATCTCCGTTGCCACCTTCGAGACAATCATTACCTTGATGACCATACATCTGATCGTTACCATCAAGACCGCCGAGGGTATCATTTCCCTGTTTACCGCTGATGGTATCATTGCCGCGATCGCCTACAAGGATATCGTCAGCATCAGTACCGATAATTGGAGAAGAGTTGGACTGCGTTGGTGTCGGCGTGACAAATGGCGTAGGAGTTGATGTCTGAGTGGGGGTTGGCGTGACAGATGGCGTAGGAGTTGTCGTAGGAGTTGGTGCGGGTGATGGCGTCGGCGTTGTTGTGGGAGTAGGTGTCGAGATTAGTCTCGGTGTTGGTGTTGGTGTTGGTGTCAGCGTTGGTGTGACTACCTCAGTGATTGTGCCGAGTTTAGCAACCCAAATATCTTGACCTCCTGCGTTGGGGCCTCCCAAAGCGCCGTTGGTTTCTCCCGTGAAGTAGAGATTGCCAGCGCGATCGAGTGCTAACTTTGAGGGAGAGTCAGATTTAGCAGTCCCGAATTGCTTCAGCCACAACAGGTTGCCATTGCTGTCGTACTTAGTTGCCCAAATATCTTCACCCCCTGCATTGGGGCCTCCCAAAGCGCCGCTGGTTTCTCCCGTGAGGTAGAGATTGCCAGCGCTATCCACTGCTAAGTCTGAGGAGGAGTCAGCTCCCGCAGTCCCGAATTGCTTCAGCCATAACCGGTTGCCATTGCTGTCGTACTTCGTTGCCCAAATATCTTCACCCCCTGCATTCGGGCCTCCCAAAGCGCCGTTGGTTCCTCCCGTGAGGTAGAGATTGCCAGCACTATCAACTGCTAAGCCTGAGGGAGAGTCAGATTCAGCAGTCCCGAATTGCTTCAGCCATAACCGGTTGCCATTGCTGTCGTACTTAGTTGCCCAAATATCTCGATCGCCTCCATTTGGGCTTCCTAAAGCGCCGTTGGTTCCTCCCGTGAGGTAGAGATTGCCAGCACTATCAACTGCTAAGTCTGAGAGGAATATTGTTGCTCGGTTGTCAAAGTCAGCAGTCCCCAATTGCTTTAGCCATAACTGATTGCCATTGCTGTCATACTTGGCTGCCCGGGTTTTAAACTCGGGTGGATAGCCTTGTGAAAAGTTATAGCTTGTGCCCGTCAGGTAGACATTGCCACTGTTGTCCACTTTTATGCCATCGGAGATGTCGCGGTTTTCAGAATTGACACCCTTCAACCACAACTGGTTGCCACTGTCGTCATACTTGGCTACCCAGGCGCTTTTGGGGCCTCCACCATTACCTGAAGTTGTATAGCCACTTGTTCCTGTCAGGTAGACATTGCCAGCACTATCCACTGCTAGGCATGAGGGATGGTCATTAAAGTTTCCGTAGTCAAACTGCTTGAGCCACAACTGACTGCCACTGCTGTCATACTTAGCTACCCAAGCGTCGTATTCGTTAAAGACCGCCTGCGGTGAAGCGCTACCAGTGCTTCCTGTCAGATAAACATTGCCAGCACTATCGACGGTCACTTTGCTGACGTTATTACTGCCATTCCCTAACTGGTTGAGGAACAACTCACTGCCACTGCTGTCATATTTGGCTACCCAGGTATTTGTACTTGGATTGGTGCCACCCAAATCGCCATAGGTGTATTCTGTCAGATAGACATTGCCTGCACTGTCAAGTGCTGCGCTCTTGAACTGATCGTCTTTGGGTGTGCCGAATTGCTTGATCCATTCAAAATTAGGCGCTTGTTTTCCAATAGTCAGTGTGGTTTCAGGGATTGTACCTGCAACGGCACCTGTAATCGTCTCTGCTGATATTGTTGAGGAAGGCATGATACACCTCACAAATTAATTTGGTAGTGTCTTTTCGTAAAGGATGAAGAATAATCGACCTTTCGAGGAGTCTTACCCAGTCTGACTTCCAAAATAGAGTATTTTACTCTGTCCTTTACGAAATACCACTACCATTAATTTATGTCACAAAATGCGTAGATTCCGGTTCAAGGTGCGATAGCTCGTTTTTGTCGGGTGCGATCGCCTGCAAAATCTACCCCAAAATAAAATAAATCTTACAGCAGCCTAAGTCTGCGTAAGTATGTGCATAAGTATGTCGCTCTTGATAAAAATCTCTTTTCTTTAGTTCCCCTACTTTACATAAATTTACTTTTGTTGATTGCTGAAAAAACTTAACTAAACTGATGTTTCAATATATCGTTAAACGTTTGTTGGGACTATTGCCAGTCCTTTTGGGAATCACTCTGCTAGTATTTACTTTTTTGCATTTGATACCGGGAGATCCAGCTACAGTGCTTTTGGGAGAACGGGGAACTCCCGAACAGGTGGAAATGTTGAGAGCGAGATTAGGTTTGAATCAGCCTTTACCTTTGCAATATTTGGCTTTTTTATGGAGTTTGCTGCGCTTTGATTTGGGAAATAGTATTATTAGCGGTATTCCGATAATTGATGAAATTACCAGTCGCTGGCCTGCTACTTTGGAACTGTCTGTGGTGGCGATGTTGGTGGCGCTTTTTATCGGAATTCCGGCGGGGATTTTGGCTGCTGTTCGGAAAAATAGCTGGCTAGACAATCTCGCGATGAGTGGTTCGTTAATTGGCGTATCTTTACCGGTGTATTGGTTGGGATTGATGTTGATTTATTTGTTTGCTGTTTATCTCAAATGGCTGCCTCCTAGCGGGCGGATTAGTGTAGATTTGGGGTTGGGTTTTAAGTCGATTACGGGTGTTTATGTTGTGGATTCTTTGCTGAGGTGGGATTTGGCGGCTTTGCGGGATGCGATCGCCCATTTAATCCTGCCAGCCTTGACTTTAGGAACTATTCCCCTGGCTATTATCGCTCGCATCACTCGTTCTGCGATGCTAGAAGTGCTTTCGCAAGATTACATCCGCACTGCGAGGGCTAAGGGATTGCCGGAATATTGGGTGATTTTGAAACACGCTTTAAAAAATGCGTTTTTGCCGATCGTTACAACTATAGGTTTGCAGTTCGGCACTCTTTTAGGTGGCGCTATTCTGACGGAAACGATTTTCTCGTGGCCGGGAATTGGTTCTTGGATTTACACTGGTATTCTGACGCGGGATTACCCAATTGTCCAAGGAGGAGTAATTTTTGTGGCTGTAACTTTTGTACTGATTAATCTGGCGGTTGATATTTCCTATGCTTTTTTCGATCCGAGAATTCAGTACCGTTAATTAAAAGGAAATCAGACACGAAATGCTTGTTTAACATCCGGCCGCAGCAGGTAGTAAATGCTAGCCACTGCAAAACCAAGAGTTAAAAAATTGACTGCTGTACCGCCGCTGCCAAACATTTTGACCAGTTGCGCGAGGGTGGCGATGATATGGACAATTAAAGTTCCCGTCCAAGCCCAATTTTTTAGTTGAAACAAACCCCAAGTTAAGAGTAAGGAAAAAAGGCCTAAAATAAAACTGATGGCCGCAAAAATTGCAATGAAGCTGCCGATTACAGTGCCAACTTTTGCCCCGCCGACAGCCGCACCGAGACCGCCAAAAATGCCAGCAAAAAGTAAGATAAACAAGCCGTCAAGCAGACTGAAAATGCCGCTAATTAGCTGCAATATTGCCAAAACTGTAACGCTTTGAGGACGATTCATTGTTTTGATTTTCCATTTTTAACGGATTTGAAAAATATTTTAACCTGTTGTGGACACAAGGCGGATATGTATTCAGGATTTACGCACCGAACTCAAGAAACGGGGTTCCTGCGCGGATTCTTCGGGGACAAACCTGTTATTTCTCGCAGAAGCCTGGTTTATGAGAGTAAGCGTCTTAATATTGTGCCGTTACGATCGATTCACTGGCAGATCCCGCTGCGATCGCTAACACGAGTCCCCAATGACCTAGTGACGGTCGATCGCCCGCTGTCATATCCCGTTGCGATCGCTGGTGAGAAGCGCGCTCCTAGATCCCAAAAATGATATTATTTACTAAAATATATTTTTATTTCCCAGCAGCCGGGAGTGATTCTGTGTGAGTCCACCTCTTGAGGCTGAAAAAACTTAACATTATTTAATAAATTGCAAAGATTAGCTATAATTGTTTACAGGTGCTGGTTGGGGAACTTTTTTAAATTCACCCGATCGGATGAGTCTGAAAGACGATGCCGAGCATCAGAAAAAATTTTACCTTTAAAGGTAATCCTGAGATTAAATTAGGTGAGTCGGTATGATCGTTAGCCCTAAAAAGGAAACTGCTCAGGTCAAGGTGGAAGATACTCAGACTGTAGACACCAAGACCACAGAGACTAAAATTGCAGATAACAAAACCGCCCAAAAGCAGTCTCCGAAGAAACCCGCGCGCAAACCGCAGCGGTGGGCGATTGGGTTGGTTGCAGCCGGGTTGCTAGCTGTACCGACCACCATATATATAGCAAAAAGTCGATCGCAGCCGAAAGTAGATGCGATCGCCACTATGACTGTCCCCGTGGAAGCGCAAAACCTCACGGTGCGCATCACGTCTAGCGGCACGGTGCAGCCCGTACAGCGCGTGAATCTCAGCCCCAAAGGCTCCGGCCGCATCGCAGAATTATTTGTCGAACAGGGCGATAAAGTGGAAGCAGGACAGATTGTTGCCCGCATGGAAAGCCGCGATGTAGAAGCTCAACTAGCTCAAGCTAAAGCCCGCGAAGCCAGCGTGCGAGCAAAACTTGCCAAAATCGAAGCCGGGAATCGATCGGAAGACATCGCCAGCGCCCGAGCGCGCTTAGAGCAAGCCGACGCCAGTCTCGCGCAAGTCCAAGCCGGCAGCCGCGTGGAAGAAGTGGCAGGAGCCAGAGCCCGCTTGCAGCAAACTCAAGCAGGCTTGCAGCGACTGCGAGCCGGCAGCCGTGTTGAAGAAGTCAGCCAAGCGCGAGCTCGTTTAGCCCAAGCTCAAGCTCGTTTAGCAGACGCTCAAACCGGTAGTGTCAAACAAGAAATTGCCCAAGCACAAACGCAAATTGATTCGAGTAAAGCCCAAGCCGAACTAACAGCTCAACGGGTAGAACGCAATCGACCGCTAGTGGAAGAAGGTGCTCTGGCTAAAGATAAACTGGATGAATTAATTAAAGAAAATCGTACAGCCCAAGCTAAATTAATAGAATCTCAAAGACGCCTTCAACAACTACAAGAAAGTCGGGAGTCGCAAATTCAGCAACTGCAAGCTGCTGTGCAAGTCGAGCAGCAAGCATTGAAGCAGTTACAAAACGGCACGCGATCGGAAGAAATTGCCCAAGCCGAAGCAGAAGTTGCCGAAGCAAAAAGCAAATTAGCGCAAGTAGAAAACGGCAACCGTCCAGAAGAAATCGCCAAAGCCGAAGCAGCAGTTGCTGAAGCAAAAAGCCAATTGGCCGCACAAGAAAACGGTTCTCGCCCGGAAGAAATAGCTCAAGCTAAAGCTGAATTAGAGGAAGCTCAAGCTCAAGTCCGCTTTCAAGAAGTGCAGTTAGAAGATACGAAAGTTCGCGCTCCTTTTGCAGGAATTATTACCCAAAGATACGCGATTCAAGGAGCTTTTGTAACTCCGGCAACTTCGGCATCGGAAGCTACTTCGGCAACTTCCACATCGATTGTCGCTCTAGCTAGAGATGTGGAAGTTTTGGCGAAAGTCCCGGAGGCTGATATCAGTCAAATTAAACCGGGCCAAGAAGTTGAAATAGTGGCTGATGCTTATCCCGATAAAGTTTTTAAAGGTCGCGTTAAATTAATTGCGCCGGAAGCTGTTAAGGAACGGGATGTGACGCTATTTCAAGTGCGAGTTGCCATTGATACGGGCAAAGAGTCGCTGCAATCGGGAATGAATGTAGATTTGAGATTTGTCGGTCAAAAGCTGAGCAATGCTTTGGTTGTGCCGACGGTGGCAATTGTGACTAATAAAGGTCAAACAGGTGTGCTGGTTCCTGATGAGAAACAACAGCCGAAGTTTAAGCCTGTTACGGTTGGCTCGACTATTGGTAACAAGATTCAGATTTTAGAGGGTGCTAAGGCGGGCGATCGGGTTTTTACCGAACTTCCTCAAGGTAAAAAGCTGGAGGATATTATCAAGAATCAGAAGTAGTCAGTTGATAGTTTACAGTTGACAGTTGTCATTACTCTACGATTTTTGCACAGGTTTTGAGAAACCGGGTTTTTTACGATAATCCTTCGTTGAAAGCAGAAGATTCGCTAAAAAACCCGGTTTCTTTGGTATTAATGCGAAAGCCCTGCCATCGACAATCGCAAATCTAAAATCTAAAATCTAAAATCCAAAATCGAATTATGGATATTGTTGAAAGCGTCAAAATGGCTGTCACAACTTTGATGGCAAACAAGCTTCGCAGCACCTTGACGATGTTAGGAATTATCATCGGTAATGCTTCTGTCATTTCGATGATCGGTATCGGGGAAGGAGCTCAAACATTTATTGCGGGACAAGTTAACTCTCTGGGATCAAACTTGCTATTTATTATTCCCGGCAGTCCTGAAGCGCAAAGCCGCCCGGTGATTCCGCCCCAGACTTTAGTAGTGGAAGATGCAGAGGCGATCGCATCTCAAGTTTCTTCTGTCCAAGAAGTCGCACCAACTCTCAATGATAGTCAACTGGTTACTTACCGCAATAAAAACGTTTCGTCTTCCATTGTGGGAACTACCCCACAATTTCTGACAGTCAGAAGCTTTGATGTTGGTCAAGGTCGATTTTTAAACAAATTAGATTTAGAAAGACAAGAAAATGTGGTTGCTTTAGGCTCGGAAGCAGCCGAACAATTGTTTGGCAATACACAGCCAGTTGGTCAATACATTCGCATCAAAAACTCGACCTTTCAAGTGATTGGAGTCATGCAGGCAAAGGGGTCTAGTTTTGGCGACAATCAAGATATGAACGTTTATTTGCCGCTGACAACAATGGCAAACCGGATCGTAGGTCGCTCATCTCCCTACGGTACAAAAGTAACATTTATTTCGGTGGCTATCAAAGATGAAACTATGATGCAAGCGGCCCAATTTCAAATAGAAAATCTGCTCCGATTGCGTCATAAAATTACTAAAGAAGATGATTTTACTGTCCGAAATCAGAAAGATTTGATGAAGACTTTGGGCAGTATTACTGGTGCTTTGACGTTGATGTTGGCTTTCGTGGCAGCAATTTCGCTGTTTGTGGGCGGCATCGGGATTATGAATATCATGCTGGTTTCTGTTACCGAACGCACCAAGGAAATTGGGCTGAGAAAGGCGATCGGAGCTTCTCAGCAAGATATCTTAATTCAGTTTATGATCGAGTCTGTGATTTTGTCCGCGGCAGGCGGGGCTATCGGCACTGGATTCGGTATCGGTGGCGTGCTTTTAGTAGCTGCTTTTACTCCCCTGCAAGCTAGTGTTTCCCCAATGGCGATCGCACTTGCTGTGGGTGTTTCCGGCAGCATCGGCTTATTTTTCGGCATCGTACCTGCAAAACAAGCTGCTAAATTAGACCCGATTGTGGCATTGAGAAGTGCTTAATTAGTTTGTTGACTGTTCACGGTTGACTGTTGACTGTTCACGGTTGACTGTTGACTGTTGACTGTGGACTGTTCACGGTTGACGCTTGACTGTTGGCTGTTCACGGTTGACTGTTATAAAAATCACTCATAACTAATAACTCATAACAAACTATGAATTTTATTGAAAGTGTCAAAATGGCAGGTCAAACCCTGCTAGCAAACAAAACTCGCAGCATTTTAACGATGATCGGGATGATTGTCGGCAACGCCTCAGTAATTGCCATGATTGGAATTGGAGAAGGAGCTCAAAAATTTGTAGCAGGACAAGTTCAATCCCTCGGTACAAACGTATTAATCGTGAGGCCGGGAGTTCCCAACGCTAGGCGAAGTGCTATCTCAAATGCGCCTCAAACACTGATAGTAGAAGATGCTAAGGCGATCGCAACTCAAGTCCCCTCCGTTCAAGGCGTGTCAGCAGAACTCAACAGTTCCGAAATAGTTCGCTACAGCAACAAAAATGTTTCGGCTCTAATTTTTGGCACGATTCCAGAATTTCTAGAAGTTAGAAGCTTTGAAATGGCAAAAGGGCGGTTTTTGACCGCACTAGATGTTAAGCAAAGTAACCAAGTTGTAGTTCTAGGTTCAGAATTAGCGGAGAAACTTTTTGGCAATACAAATCCCTTGGGCGAACAAGTGCGGATCAAAAATGTCAGCGTCAAAGTAATTGGAGTATTGGCGCCCAAAGGCACATCTTTTGGTACGAATTACGATAACTCGGCGGCTGTGCCGATCGCCACAATGGCCAATCGCATAGTGGGGCGCAAATCTCCCTACGGTTTAGCTGTCACGTCGGTATTTATTTCGATTAAAGATGAATCGCAAATGGACGCGGCGCAATTTCAGGTAGAAAACCTGCTGAGACTGCGGCACAAAGTTACCACCGAAGATGACTTTACAGTCAGAAATCAAAAAGATTTAATGGCAACAATGGGTGCGATTTCTGGGGCTCTGACACTGATGTTAACTGCGGTTGCCAGCATTTCCCTATTAGTCGGCGGCATTGGGATTATGAACATTATGCTGGTGTCCGTCAGCGAACGCACTCAGGAAATCGGGCTCAGAAAGGCGATCGGCGCATCCCAACAAGATATCTTATTTCAATTTATTGTCGAAGCTGTAATTTTATCCGCTGCCGGAGGGATAGTCGGTACTTGCGTCGGTGTCGGCGGTATCTTGCTTGTAAGTAATTTCACGCCCTTGCAAGCTGGTATTTCGCCCGTGGCGATCGCCCTTGCTGTCAGTGTATCGGGTGCCGTCGGCCTGTTCTTCGGCGTTGTCCCCGCCCGCCAAGCAGCCAAACTAGACCCGATCGCCGCCTTAAGAAGTGCTTAATAAATTAATCACAACCCCAGGATACTTAAGTATATAGATATCCAAGTATATACTTAATGTTACACATTGATTCTAACAACCATGACAGATATGTTTAAATATAAAAAAAACCAGTGGAATTTTAAACATTGGACAAATATAATGTATTTTACACGACAAATAAAGTCTGAAACTTTATAAAAGAAGTTAAATATTAAAGATTAAATAAAGTTAACTTCAGGGTATTTACGTATTAAGAGGAAAGGCTAAGATTAAATCACTAGCAAACAAGCCTAAGCATCTACATCTAGTATAAGTTTTTGCAATTTCCTCAAACTACCCAATAGATAAAGATGGCCTCCCTCGCCCCTACTGATAACTTTGACTTTCTCCAAGGAACCACCCAACCAGACACATTTAACGGATTAAATGGCAACGACATAATTTATGCCAAAAGCGGAGACGACTATCTCGAAGGCGATGTCGGCAAAGACAAAATCTGCGGTGACTCAGGCAACGATACGATTTTAGGCGGAGATGACGACGACATCCTCTGGGGTGGCAAAGGCAACGACCTAATTAGTGGCGATTCCGGCAACGACACCCTCTACGGTGGCGCAGACAGCGATACCATGAGCGGCGGCACAGGCGATGATATATTTGCCATTGCTAAAGGCAGCGGCGGCCCAACTGTAGCCAAAGCCGACTACATCGCCGACTTCGGCAACGGCAATGACAAAATTAGATTGCTAGACGGCCTCACCTTTGAAGATTTAAACATCCAACAAGGCACCGGTGCCAACAGCAACAGCACCGTAATTCAAGACAAACTTACGGGCGAGTATTTAGCAGTATTGCCGGGAGTCAACAGCGGCACAATCAACCGCGACCAATTTACAAATCAGCTATCGGGAAACCCTGTCATTGAGTGGAACGGAGTCATGCTGAATGCAGTGCGGACAGACAGCACCGCGCCTCCCCTCGCCTCCCGCAACATGGCAATGGTTCACGCAGCCATTTACGATGCTGTTAACTCCATCGACAAAAAATACACCCCTTACCTCGTGGAAATAGACCCACCCGCAGGTACATCAGCAGAAGCAGCCACCGCCGCGGCCGCCCACCGCGTATTAGTCAACCTTTACCCAGCGCAAGCAGTCACATTTGACCAAGTATACGCATCGTCTTTAGCTAAAATTACCGACGGCAAAGCCAAACAAGACGGAATCGCCCTGGGACAGCAAGTTGCCGACCAAATTATCAGTTCTCGGAGTACAGACGGCATCACGAAAGTAGTGCAGTACACCCCCAAAACCGACCCCGGTAGTTGGGTGCCGACTCCCCCCGCTTTTGCTGTAGGGCTAGCGCCACAGTGGGCCGAAGTTACTCCCTTTGCGATGACTAGCGGTTCTCAGTTCCGCCCGTCGGCCCCCCCCGCCCTCGACAGCGCCAAGTACGCAGAGGAAGTTAACTACATCAAAGAAATCGGCAAAAGTGACAGCCTCACCCGGACTCCCGACCAAACTGTAATCGCCAAATTCTGGGCCAACGGCGCTGGGACGTTTACGCCTCCGGGTCACTGGAACCAAATCGCCGAAGAAACAGCAACTCTCACCGGCCAATCTTTAGAAGATAGCGCCCGCTTGTTCGCCCTGCTGAATATTTCTCTGGCCGATGCAGCTATTAGCTGCTGGGATACCAAGTACCAGTACAATTTATGGCGGCCGGTGACAGCTATCCGCCAAGCTGACACAGACAACAATCCCGAAACGACAGCCGACCCCCTGTGGACTCCGCTGCTAACTACTCCGCCGTTCCCTGAGTACACGTCGGGCCACAGTACCTTTAGCGGTGCTGCTGATCCTGTTATGAGTTCTGTATTTGGTTCGGATTACGGCTTTGGAGATAGGGGAGATCCATCTATCAACACTTTGCGAACCTACGAAAACTTCAGCGAAGCCGCCGATGAATCGGGAATGAGTCGCCTTTACGGAGGCATTCATTTCATGAGTGCTAACGTAAATGGTTTGAGTGCGGGTAGAAATGTGGGGAATTATGTTGTCCAGAATTTCTTAAAGGCTTAGGAAAGTCGGGGCGGGTTTACAAGATTATTGGTTTGAGATTACATCTTTCATCATTTTCAAGAACGGGCAAGATGCCCGTTCCACAAAACTCAATTTTATTGTGGAATGGGCATCTTGTCCGTTCCGCAAGATGCCTGTTCCACAAGAAATAAACTCTTTGTGGAACAGGGCTCTTCCGTAGTTACCGCTGCTCATTTTTTATGAAAATGCCAAAAAAGTAATGCCCGTATTTCAAAATTTATCAAATTTTAAAATCCAAAACCACACCTTTTTAAAATCTTTAATTTAGTATTAATTCCCTCTACTATCCCATTAGTTGTTCTTTCTTCAAAATACCCCACCATCTCTCCCAACCATCTTTTGATTGTTTATACACTCTTTTTATAGTATGGTGGTGCCTTTTTTAACCAATCGGTTAATTATAATATCCCCTCACCCCAATTATTACTCTTTTCAAATAAACTGTGAAACTCGGCGTTGCTGAGTTAGAGTATGAATAGGAGCAATAATTTATGCAATGCAAGCGAATGTAAATTAACCCATATCCGTAAAAACGGCAAGAAGAAAGGAAAACAGAATCACATTTGTGTCCAATGTGGTCGTCAATTCATCAATCAGTATGAGCCCCAGCGAGGTTATAGCCAGAGCATCAAACGTGATTGCCTAAAAATGTACGTCAATGGTATGGGTTTACGGGCGATAGAACGAGTTAAGGGAGTTCATCATACCGAGCGTAATAAATTGGGTAAAACAAGTCGGAGAACTGTTACCAGATGTTTATGACCCTGAAGTCATTCCACCAGTTGGCGAGCTCGATGAATTACAAACTTATGTAAAAAAAAACAGACAATATCTGGTTGTGGACAGCGGTAGACCACTTTCAACCAGGAATTTTAGGGTGAGTATTAGGGGATCTAGCGTGCTAAGACATTTGAACCATTATGGGACAAAATAAGTGCAGGGAAATGCTACTTTTATGTAACTGATGGATGGTCTGTATATCCCATGTTTATTCCTGATGGGCATCAGATTATCAGTAAGACTTATAGGACACTCCTTAGAAGGAGAAAATACAAGACTAAGACATTATTTTGCCCGACTACATCGCAAGACTCTTTGTTATTCTAAATGTGAAAAAATGCTCAAGCATTCTATTAAGTTATTAATACATTACGTGAAATTTCATGATCTTCCCATTTCTGGGGCATTCATACCTTGATTCAGCAACCCCACACGCGAGATTGTGGAAGAGGAATCCCACAGCTTAAATTGCGTTCAGCCACAGGGTATATCTCAAGAACCATTAAAATATAGTCAGCATGAGTGGTGGAATTTTAGTGGAGGATGGAAATCTACGTTAAATAATTTGCGACTGATAATTCAACCCTATGTCTTTTACAATTTCCTCAAGCCTTGGCTCTTGGTTTTTGATATTTTTAGCTTAAAAGCCGGATTTCTAGAACTATTAAATATGATGAATAAATTTCGTGGATCTACAACATTAGACTCTGGATAAAGAAAGTTGGTATGCCGTTATTTTATTTTATCCAGAGTGATGAAAGAGCGCTAGATAGCGGTATCTTAAAAATCGGTGCATCTGTGGGAATTGCCCACAAACCGATCGCTTCTCAAAGCCCATTTCTTTACCACAAGACAACTTACCGATTGCCTTATACAATGGCTTTGGAGTCGCAGCCCGAATATCAGGATGTCTTTCTGTGGAATCAAGATGGAGTTATCACCGAGTCCACGATCGCCAATATTGCGATCGATACACCCGCAGGTCCAATCACACCTCCCGTCAAATGCGGTTTATTACCGGGAACCTTTCGTTCTCAACTTTTAGAGGAGGTAAAAATCAGAGAATAATTAATTACCTTAGATGATTTGCACAGTACACAAACTCTATTTCTCATTAACTCCGTTAGGGGTTGGATACGCCTCAAAAAAGAGGCAAACCGAGATGTTTGGAAAGTTGTCAGTAATGGCTAAAATAACGCTTTCAATCGATTTGAGTAGGTGCGGACTGTGCACCTTACTACTACAGATAGTGTCAAAATTGACTCGTTGCGTAAGTCCTGAAAGTGTTAACCATAGTGCAATCTATTATGAAACGAATACAACCTTGGCATTGGCGAAAGCTTCCCCTAAATGAGCGCAGCGGATCTGAGATTTTTCAAATTTTATTTCTCGGTAAAACTGCCGACAGTGCAAGCTCAATATCGGATTGTTCCCCCCGCGATATGGCTGTTCTGCTCGAAAGTCCAGTTACATCCTCTACTAACTTGGCACGATATTCTATTTGTGCAGGTTCTCCCCGGATAATTGAGGGTAAATCTCAGCTATGGACATCGCCAGTCGGTGAAATTTTACCTTTTTTGCGCGCTCTTTTGGACTCTCAAAAGCAAAATTTAGCAGTGAATGTACCGCCGGAAATTCCTTTTACTGGGGGTTGGTTGGGATGGCTAGGTTATGATTTAGCATGGGAAATCGAAAACCTGCCCCAACTCAATACCGATCCGCTTCCTTTCCCGGTTAGCTGTTGGTACGAACCAGAATCTTTTGCGGTTTTAGACCGTCAAACGCAAATTCTATGGTTGGCTGCGAGTCAACCTTCTCACCTCGATGTTATGGAGCATCAATTAGAGCAAACCGATCCCGAAATAATCGAGAATAATTTACCGAAAAATTATCAACAAAATTCCGCTACTCCTATTTTCCAACTATCTCAGAGTGAGTATAAAGAAATAGTGCGAAAAGCTCAGAAGTATATTCATGCGGGCGATATTTTTCAGGCTAATTTATCTTTGCGGTTTGAAGCCCGTACAGATTGCAGTAGTTGGTCAATTTACCGCGCTTTGCAACGGATAAATCCTTCGCCTTTTGCAAGTTATTGGCAAACTCCGTGGGGGGCGATAGTTAGTTGTTCGCCGGAAAGACTGGTTCAATTATTAGGAAAAAAAGTGGATACTAGACCGATCGCGGGAACGCGACCGCGAGGTTTAACCGACATTCAAGATGAGCACTTAGCACAGGAATTAATAGAGAATATCAAAGAAAGAGCCGAACATATTATGTTAGTTGACTTAGAACGCAACGATATCGGGAGGGTGTGTGAATGGGGCTCGGTAAAAGTTAACGAATTTCTGACCATTGAACGCTACAGTCACGTGATGCACCTCGTCAGTAATGTTATCGGTACATTAAGACGAGATTGCGACGCGATCGACTTAATTCGAGGGGTATTTCCGGGCGGTACGATTACAGGTTGTCCGAAAGTGCGCTGTCTGGAAATTATCGAAGAGTTGGAACCCGTGAAGCGAAATTTATTTTACGGTTCCTGCGGTTATTTGGACTGGCGCGGCAACCTGGATTTAAATATTTTGATTCGCACCCTTTTATATGCACCAAAAAGTGACGGTACGACTGGGGGAATTGTTTGGGGACAAGTGGGTGCGGGGATTGTTGCTGATAGCGATCCAGAAAGGGAATGGCAGGAGTCGCTGCATAAAGCTCAAGCTCAACTTAATGCTTTGAAATTAGCGGAAAGATTTGATTAGATGCGTGTTAAATAAATCGACTTGTTAAGAGTGTTGAAGATTTTGAGCGCGATTTATACCATTTAGAAAAAAGCTTGCTACAATACAATTGTTGAGTTTGCTTCGTCTCCCCAATGTGTAAGGTGCGTCGCACGAGATATCTGGCGTGAAATGCTCGCGAATTGTTTTCGTGCGACGCACCCTACAACTACTGTTGCAGGATTTTGGAAAAATGGTATTATTTTTGATGTAATGCTAATTGAAATCGATCGAAAACCAAATTTTTTTTATTGTAGTATTAATGTTAGGGAACTGTTGGTATGGTGTTGCCTGATAGTTTTTTTAGCGATCGCACTGTGAGTCAGATTCTGGGTGAACTCATGGATATTAGACGAGACTGCCAAAGCTGGTTAGCTGTTGGATAAGCTCACTATCACTATCGGAAAGGAAAAGCACAAGCAATTAACAAAGCCCCTCACGGGTTGATTCCTGCCATAATTTATGAGACTTCTTCAAGAATTCTTGTGGAGCAGGCATCCTGCCTGCCCAAGACTTGCTTTTCACTCGAATGTCTATTGATTGTCCGAACCTACTGCCTCAGAAATAGAACTAAATCCGCGTTCTTCTAACTTTTGCAGCAAACCTTGGAGAATCCGGCGCACCATCCAAGGCCCTTCGTAAACCCAACCGGTGTAGACTTGAATTAAACTGGCACCTGCGGCTATTTTTTCCCAAGCATCTTCGGCGGTGAAAATGCCGCCAACTCCAATTATGGGTAATTCGCCTTTTGTATATTGCCAGATAAATCGGATTACTTCTGTCGATCGCTCCCGCACAGGAAGCCCGCTAATTCCCCCGGCTTCTTCGGCGATTGGTTGGCCTGTTTCTCGCAATATTTGTGTTTTCAATCCGTCGCGGCGGATGGTGGTATTTGTGGCGATAATTCCTGCTAGTTGGTAGGTTTTTGCTAAGTCAAGGATTGATACGATCGCCTCTGACTCCAAATCCGGCGCAATCTTGACTAAAATTGGCTTGATTCCCTGATTTTCTTGTTGCAAAATTTCCAAAATTGTGCTAAGACCCGCAGCATCTTGGAGCGATCGCAACCCAGGCGTATTCGGAGAGGAAACGTTGACTACAAAATAGTCGCCCCAATCTTTCAGCAGCTTAAAACTCTCCAAATAGTCGGCTGCTGCTTGCTCTAACGGTGTTACCTTAGATTTACCGAGATTGATGCCCAAGGGAAACGGAGACGGAGGCATAGGGCGCGAGGCATCGAATTTTGACTGTTTCTGTGCTGCCTCAAACCGGGCTGCCATTGCCGCGGCTCCTTGATTGTTAAATCCCATGCGGTTGAGGGCTGCACAGTCGTCCGTCAAGCGAAACAAGCGAGGTTGGGGGTTTCCCGGCTGCGGTTGACAAGTGACAGTGCCGAGTTCGGCAAAGCCAAAGCCAAAATTTGCCCAAATGTCAGCAGCTACCCCGTTTTTATCAAATCCCGCGGCTAAGCCGACAGGATTGTTAAAGCTCAGTCCCCACAAAGATTGTTCGAGGCGAGAATCTTGGACTCCCAAAGATTTCTGCAATCGGGAGAGCATTTGGCTGGTTGCGGGGCTTGACTGAGTTCGGGCTGCGAGTTCGAGAACTTGGAGAGTGCGGTTGTGCAGCCACTCGGCATCGGTTTTCAATACCGAAAACAACAGCGGGCGTACACTTGATTGATAAATATCCAATGATTTGTACTGGGGCAATTTACAAATTAGAAATGAGAAGGGAAATAAAAATATTCACGAGCAGACAGCGAAGGCGAAGTTTTTACTTCAACTTCGATCGACTTTATCCAATGTTTGAGATTCAAGGATAAGTGAGACGATTATATTATAAGTTGATTCTTTTCCATTTGATTTTTTTAATTTTTAAGTTGGTAATTTTAAATTAGACAAAAGTGCGGGGAAGCTTGGAAATGGGGCAGCAGCAAAGACCAAAGGATTTAGACGAACAAATGGCGACCCTGGAACGCGTTCTCCAGACTCTCCGAGAAGAGGAGAATGTTGAAGTGCTACTTTCGACCACACTCGGTTACTTGCAAACGGAATTTGACTGGGGGTTGATTTGGATCGGGTTGTACGATCGACAGGCTCATAGATTGTTGGGGAAAGGCGGCATGACTCCTAACGGCGACCAGTCTTTTCTCAAACAGCGGTTTGCCCTCAGTCCAGGGGATTTGCTTGAACAAGTCGTGATTCAGCTCCGCCCGGTGGGAGTCCCGGATTTGCGATCGGAAAACAGAGCCGGAGAATGGCGCAAAGCAGCTCAAACTTTCAATATTCAAGGCACGACTCTGTTTCCCCTCCGCTACAAAGACCGCTGCTACGGCGTGATTTTGCTCGGGACTGACGTGTGGGGAGCGTCGCCAAAGTCGGGGGAAAAAACGCAGTTGGCGATTATATTTGGAGCGCTGGCAACTGCTCTTTACCAAATAGAAAAAGACTGGCAGCGACAACAAGTCAAACACCCAGATGAGTCTCTTTTAGCGCTGATTTCGCAGTTGGGAGAATTGCGATCGCTCGACCAATACTTGCAAGCGGTGGTCGAACAAACTCATGAATTTATCGAGCCGACGCGCACCAATGTTTATTGGTTCGAGCGAGAGCGGCGCTATTTTTGGCGCCGAGTCAGCAACCGCGAAGTTACTCCGGGTTTGGGGGGGCCGGGCCGAGCGGCTTCGGGCATCACCGTCCAAGACTTGGGCGAATTTTATCAGGCTTTGGGCAGGGAAGAAATGGTTTGGATCGGTGAATCTCAAAGTTCTATGAAAACTGAGCTGACGGGGCGGTTGATGCAGCAAATTCGCGCTCGCTCTCTGTTGGCGGCGCCGATTGTTTCAGAAGGGGAATTGTTGGGATTTTTGGCAGTCGAAGCCGGCGAGCCCCGGATTTGGCAAGACAATGAAAAGCATTACCTGCGGGGAGTGGCGCAGTTAGTGGCTCTGACGGCTCCTGTGTCGGAGATGGAGGAGAAAATTCAGCAAACTGAGATCGATCGAGATTTAACTGCCGGAATAGCTCGCGCCATCTACAGCGATGCTGACTGGGAGGCGACTTTGAAAAATACCGCCGAACAGTTGTGCGAGCGGCTCAAATGCGAATACTTTTTGCTGCTGCTGTACGGCGAAGAACAAAATCGCTTTGAAATTGTCTGCCAAAATCTGCCCCGCAACCGCAGGGCAGTGCCGTCGCCGCTCAACGCCCTCGATGTGGCAGACGTGGGGCTGTTGCAAGAAAGCGAACCTGTGGCTATTGAAAATTGGGAGGAAGACGGGCGGTTGAGCGCTTGGCGGGAAGTGTTGGGGGAGGCGGGGGTGCGATCGCTTTTGGCATCGAGCACTCGGGGAAAAAAGGAAGAGGGAGAAAACCCCAATCTCAAATCGAAAATCGCCAATCGCAAATCGATCGAGGGTTTGCTGGTTGTCGGGCACAATGCAACTCGCACTTGGAGGCGATCTGAGCAAGAATTAGTTCGGCTAGTTAGCCAACAACTAGGATTGATCCTGCACTCGTGGCAGCAGAGTTCGGAAATCGACAAATATCAGCAATTTGAGCGATTGCTCAAATCGGGTTTGGCGGTTTTGCAGCATTCTGGCGAGGAGCAATCTGAGCAACAGATATCTGCTGCTTCACCGACGATGTTCCCAGAGTTGCCGCTACAAAAGCTCGATCGTAACTTTGCTCAACACGTTTCCCAGACACTTTCCTGTCCTTTAGTAGCCGTAATTACTTGGAATCCCGGTGAGGAGGAAGGTTCAATTGCGACGGCGCTAGCTGCCAATCCCGTATTTGCCCTCAATCCCGAGGCGGTGATTCCTGTCAAAACAGATGCCTTGATCCAACAAACCCTGGCAGAAGCGGGCGTGCTGCAACAGAGCACGAGCCAACTGCCGCTGGCGACGAAGCGGTGGCTCCGCAGTCCGGGAATTGGCGAGATTCTGACGGTGGCGCTGCGGACGGCCCCAGAACACGCTCCGGCGGGCATTGTGGTGGCTGCAGACGCTCCGGGCCGCCAGTGGTCGGAGTTGTCGGTGAGTTTACTCAGCTCGATGGCGTCTCAGTTGGCTTGGTGGCGCAGGTATTTGGCGGTGCAATCGGCCCAGGAGTCGCAGCGATTGGATATGGAGTTGCTCAACTGGTACAAACAGCGCCGTTTTGAGGAGTTTTACCGCACTCTGGGAGCGGGGGTGAAGGAGTTGGGGGAGTTGAGTCAGTCGATTTTGCAGTCGGCGAAGGAGCAAAAGGATGCTCTGAAAATTTTGCGCTACCAACAGGTTTTGCGGCAAATTGGCAATGCTTTGGGGTCAACTCATTTGCTGCTGAAACAGGAACATTGGCGGCTGCAATTCGCACAAGATGCGGTGCCTGTGAGCGCTTGGCTGAGGCGCTCGCTCGATCGAACGGCCCCCCTGGTCAAACAGTCGAAAGTCTTGCTGGAAGTGCACAGAGAAACTGCTGTGTCGATGCCTGCGGGTCAGACTTTGAGTGTTCGCGGGGACAGTATCAAGCTGGATTTGATCCTGTGCGAATTGCTGGCGACGGCTTGCAGGCGCTCTGCTGTTGGCGCCAAGATTGAGATTCGCTCTCAGTTGTTGGGGGAAGATTTGTTAGAATTGTCTGTGGTCGATAGCGGCGCGTGCGATCGACATTTAATTGCTGCCTTCAACGGTGGTTCCGGGCCTGATATATTGGCAGTTTCTGCAAATAGGTCGATCGTGCAAAATCTCTTAATTTGTCAGCGAGCAGTACGCTTAATGGGGGGAAACTTTTATTTAGAAATGTTAGAAAACAATTTAATTGTCGCTCGTTTAGTGCTGCCCCTAGCCAATTCTTAAAATTCTGTACGGGCGAGTTCACGCTACAATAACTTATGCACTCAGTAGACCTGAATTGCATAAGGAATGAGAATTAAATAACTTCCACAAGTTTGTGGGATGGGCGTCCCGCCCGTCCTTTTTGGACGGGGGGACGCCCATCCCACAATAACAATTTAAATTGTAAGTTATTTAATTCGCGATCCTAAGTCTTTGGTTAATACAGAAACCGCCGATGTCAGGCAGATAAACGCAGATATTTTCAGGATAGGCGATCGACTTTTGCTGGAGGTATAGTTCTTTCCCATCGAAAATGCTATAACATCCAAGGTATTAAAAACCCTTTCTCTAAACCGATGAAGTAACAGTTTCCGCCGCCTCATAACTAGGGAAAAACCTTTGAGTAATCCAAGCAGTTACAATATGAGAAAGCAATCCCATCGGCCCAGCAAAAAAACACAAAGCCAAAGAATGAACCGTCCAAACTCCTGTCCGCTGTCCTTCCAAATAAATCCAGCGCCCGACAAACAAGTCCATCACTAAAAAATGTATCCATCCCGTGGCCGCTGCCGTTTCCTCCCCCAGAAACTTAGCAATATCTGCTAGCTTGGGATTGGACAAAGCAGCCGCATTTTCCGCCGTCAGACTGCTACCAAACAAATATATGTAAAAAGCAGCGAGAATCGCAAACGGAATGAAGGAATTCATCACTTTTCGGGTAATTCCCCAGTTGGGTAATAAAATCATAATTGCCCAGAAAGGCACAACGAACAGATTACCGGCATTAAAAATTAGTTCGGGTGTCATAGTTGGCTCTTGGCTCCTGCGAATTCAATTCAATTAAGGATGTTCAGATTATTTTACACAATTTTTGCTGAAATTTCTCAAAACCCGAAAAAAGCTCATTCACAAATGAAATAGAATTGCTATACTTATCTAAAATTTCAAATCTTCCATCTCAAATCGATTAAGCCAGTACAGCCCATGACAAATTATAATAACTTTCCCGATTGGTGCAAGCAAAAAGAGAATCTCTCGCTTGATGCTAAACATACGGTAGAAATACTGTTGCAAATATCAGACTCTTCTGAGTGCGATCGAGCCAACGCAATACTTTTTAATACAACAGAACTTAACCTCAAAAATCTTCAAATTACCGATATCCGCCCCCTCTCATCTTTCACTCAACTTACTAATCTCATTCTCGGCAGTAATCAAATATCTGACATCGCCCCCCTGCAATCTTTAACTAATCTGAAAACTCTGGTTATAGATGTTAATACAATATCAGATCTCAGTCCGCTTTCATCTCTGACAAATCTGAGTATACTCGTTCTCGATACCAATCAAATCTCAGACCTCAGTCCCCTGGCAGCTCTAACTAATCTTACCGCACTTGTCTTGTTTGACAACAAAATTTCTGACATCACTCCGGTGAAAAATTTAACTAACTTAAATGCGCTGATTCTCTACAACAATCAAATTTCAGATATCGCTCCTCTGGTCAATTTAACTGAACTCCAGACACTATACCTTTACAATAATAAAATATCGGATATCACCCCCCTGGCTTCCTTGAAAAATCTCACTACGCTGTTTCTCTTCGGAAATGAAATATCTGACCTTACTCCGCTGGCATCGCTTACTAACTTGAATAAATTGGTTTTATTCCAAAATCAAATCTCTGATATTAGTCCTTTGACATCTCTAACTAATTTAATTGAACTCAACCTCGGTAACAATCAAATATCAGACATCAGTCCGCTGAAATCGTTAACTAATTTGACTGAACTTTATCTGTTCAACAATCCGATTTCGGATACCAGCGCTCTACAAGCTTTAAATAACTTATTTTTGCTTGACTTGTACAACAATCAAATCTCTGATATTAGTTCCCTGCAATCTTTGCAAAAGTTAACTACGCTGGACTTGCGCGGGAATCCCATTGTTAATAAAATTTGCCCTGTCAATCCTGAATCTATATGTCGGTTTTAATTCTTAAGGTCGAGGCAAGATGGCGGTTTATATAGTATAATGTTTAAGGTGAATATCAGGAGAAAGTGATGAGCGGACACGATGCTTTGATGTTAGGATTGCTGCTGTTGCCAGGTTTGGCTTTGTCGATCGCAATTCTGGGCGCTTTTGCCGCTGGTGGATAATCAGTCTTTAGCACTCATCAGCGCTCCAGCAAGCAGTTTACTGGTTCCGAGAGGGCGGGTTTATCTATTTTTTGAGTTGCCGACAATATCTTTGGCAAAACCCGCCCGCTTCCTTCTGCCATAACTTACAAAAATTGTGCTGTCACATCGGAATTTACTAAAGTATTCGCGCACAAAATACCCGATGCTGCGACGGCGGGGACGCCTATTCCGGGCATGGTGCTGTCTCCCACGCGATACAAGCCTTTGACTGGTGTTTGCGGCCCGGGAAATGTGCCTTTTCCGGCGGCGATTGCAGGCCCGTAGGTTCCTTGATATCGGCGTAAAAATCGGGCGTGGGTTAGCGGTGTGCCGATCGACTCTAAGACTATTCGCGATCGCAAATCGGGTATAATTTTTTCTAAAGCTTGAAACAAAGATTGCGATCGCTCTCGTTTTTTTTCCTGATAACCGTCGCCGTACTCCCAACCTGCGTAAGGTTCTAAAGTATAAGCGTGAACGGCGTGATGTCCGGGCGGCGCGAGAGTTGCATCCCACACTGTCGGAATCGAAATCATGCAAGTATTTCCGGGTACTGTAATGTCAACCTTGCTGTCGTGAACGACGACGTGGTGGCCGGTTAAACCTTCTCTTTTTTCGGCTTTAATTCCTAAATGCAGGTGCATGAAACTGTCTACTGCTGGCATCGACAAAGCGTTTTTTCGGTAGCTTTCCGGCAAATCTTCAGGTCGCAGTAACTTTGTATAAGTATCCCAGATTGTGGCATTTGAAATGACAATTGGGGCGCGGATAACTTCGCCATTTTTCAAGCGAACGCCGGTGGTTTGGCCCGCTTCAACTAATATTTGCTCGACGGGAGATCCCAGGCGCAATTTTCCTCCCCAGCGCTGCAAACCTCTGACTAAAGCATCGACGATCGCACCGCTGCCACCTACAGGATATTCGATCGCACAGCGCGATCGTTCGCCAATCATAAAAGCTATTTCCGGGGCGACTGTTCCGTGGGCTTTCAAACCCGACAGCAAAAAGCACTCCAAATCTATCAAACGCCGCACCCAAGGGTCACGCACATCCCGATCCATCAAGGAACCTGCTGAACCCGCGATCGCACCTACTAGCGGCAACAGCTTCAGCAAAGCAGGCGAGTACCGAGACAGCAAAACAGGTATCAACTGCCAGTCGGATCTCAGCGCTAAAGCCGGAATTCCACGCAAAGCTTCATACAAAACTAATAAATTTTGTTGAAATTGCTGCAATTCTACAGCACCTTGCGGTGCGAATTTAGCTACAGCATCTAAGTAACTTCTCGCATCAGCATAAATCGGCAAACTTCCTTCTGGAAAATGGTAATGCCCCAGCGGATCGTAGGAAATTGCTGCGATCGATTCCTCCAAAACATCAAAAACTTGCCGCAAAGGATTGAACGACCGGGGGTCAGTCAAACCGCAATAAAAAGAAGGCCCTGAATCAAAGTGAAATCCCCGGCGGGAAAAGCTGTGAGCTGCCCCGCCCGCTATGATGTGGCTCTCGCAGACGAGCACCCGCTTGCCGTAACGAGCTAGCATCGAGCCGGCGACTAAGCCACCAATACCGCTGCCAATTACGATCGCATCAAAGTCTTGCATTTATCAAATGTGGTATAATTGTATTATTTCTTGCTGACTGTTGACAGGGTATTTTTTGGGGAGGAAAACTATGAAACCTTTATCTATTTTAGATGAAGTTGTTCGCGAATTAGAACAAGATGTCCATCTCTCGCGCATTAAAAAAATAATATTTTTTGCTTGTAAAGACTTTTGGGAGAACGATCCTGCCCAACTGGCCAGCGCCGATCTAGGAATTTTAATCGAAGAACTGTGCGCCAAATACAGCAGGTTAGAAGATATTGAAGCAGTTTTAAATAGTATAGTCTCTAAAGTTAATAAAAAAACAGAGTATGCTTTAGTAACCGACCTCATAGTCTGTCAACTTAGCAGGCTGTATGAATTTGAAGATTTCACCAAATTAGAAATAAATATATCTAGTTTTGGCGGGCAGGAAGCTCCCGCATTTGAAGAACACTTTAGTTCGGAAGTATCAAGCAACGAAGAAAGGGCAAGAAACCCCGGCCATTTATTTGATGTCAGACAAAAAATTTTGCAGCAAACAAATCCGCTGAGGGCTAAAATCCTAATTTTTTCTACTCTTTATCACCAGTTTACTTTTAGCGATCGCGACTGGCTGCTGCTGAAAACTCAAGAACTTGACAATCTGCTGCGACAACTGTTTGATGTCTGTGGTAGCCTAGCCGAACTCGAATCTCAGTTGTACACAACTGCTAGCAATCTCGACAACAGAGATGAAAACGACCAAGCTGCGAGCGTAATCATCAAAGCGATGAATCCTTGTTACGCAAAAATGCAACAGGAAGAACCCCAGGAAGCAGAATATTCGGCTAGTGAAGATTACGATCAAACACATTTAAACAACAGTGTTTATGAAGAGAGCGAGCTGGTGGACAGGCGCAGCGATTATTTTGATCCAGGCGATATTACTCAAATCATTCAAGCTGCTCCAGCTCACTATCATTATGACCCCCAGAAGAGTTACTTAGTGCCGGACACGGCAAAAAATGTACAGTTCAAAGAACCCGAAACCAGCAGCAATAATTCTGGTGCAGATTTCAGACAGGAACTGGTAGAAACATTCTCAGTTGCAGAAATGCCGACAATTATCGAAAATTTTGAACCACCCGATCCTGTGATTAGAAATATTAGCGATTCCATCAAACGCAAGTTGGGATTGGAAGAAGAAATGAAAGGATTAGTCAGTCAAAGTGCTAACTCCGCAACGGCGCAAATAGAAAATATATTTACCCAGTTAGAAGCTGCATTGAACGAAAAATTTTCTACGGGAAGTGCAGAGGAGCGTTTGTACTGGAAATACAAAAATCTCAGAGACTATGTAGGAAAAGTTCAAAATTTTACCGATAAATTAATGGAGATTTTGAGCGAATTGGAGTCAAAAGAAAGCGACCAATATCCTTTGGAAGCCCAGGAAAATATTGCTGAAAATATTTCAGAAATACCGCTAGAAAACTCTAGCCATAAAGCAAATCAGTATCAGCTTCTGGAAATGGCAAAACAAGGTAAACCAAAGGCGATCGCCCAATTGATTAATCAATTGCTACAGCCTAAGGGAATTGCTGCTACAGCGGGATTTAAAGACGGTTGGCTCCATGTGATTCTGGAGTCGGCTGAGGTACCAAACCAACAGGCTACAGCTACATACATTCACAAAAAACTGTGTACTTTAAAATCCCCATATCTTACTCATGTGAAAATTCACGGGCGACCGTTGGGTAGCAAAACAGTCTCTTGGACTCAAGAGTTTCTGAATTAAACTCATTAAATCCCCAGACTCTAGTCTGGGGCTACACAAACTAAGTCCGCCTTCGCAAACTGAAATTCAAGAAGTTTCATCAAATTTTCCCGATTCTAGTTTGGGGCAACACAAACTAAGTCCACGCGAACTACAATTTAAGAAGTCTAGAAATAGCACATTGTACCTAATTAACAATAAAAAAATATGAATGCCAGCGAAATCTTAAGGCGATATACATCAGGAGAACTAGATTTTCAAGGTATGAATCTGAGAGGCGTATACCTGAGCGGTGCTGATTTAATTGGCGTCAATTTAAGCAGTGCTGACCTCTGGGGTGCAAACTTAGCGCTGTCTTACCTGAGCAGAATTAACCTTCAGCGCGCAAATTTAACTAATGCAAAGTTGTGCGGTGCTAACTTAAATCAGGCAAACTTGAGCGGAGCAAATTTGTCCGATGCAGACTTCCACGGAGCGACTTTGCAAGGTGCAGACTTTCGCAGAGCCAATATTTCTTTAGCAGTTTTTATCGATGCAAATTTGACCGGTGCAGATATGCGAGGAGCCAATTTGCAAGGTGCAGATTTGCGCGGTGCGTGCTTGCGGGGTGCAAACTTGCGCAAGGAACAGCGGATTTTTGAGGGTGCAAATTTGCGGGGTACAAATTTGAGCGGTGCAGATTTGCGGGGCGTCAATTTGCAAGGTGCAGATTTGACTAAAGCTAATCTCAGTCACGCGAATTTGACAGAAGCATCTCTGGGGGAAGCAAATCTGACTCAGGCGAATTTGAGCGAAGCTATTTTAGATGGCATATATTTGACTGAAGCAATTTTGGTAGAAACAAATTTTTCCTGGGCTGTAATGACAAATGCTAAGTTGGAAAGAGCTGTGTTAATTGATGCTGAATTTGCTGGCGCTAACTTGCGTGGTGCATTTCTTCCTGATGTTAAGTTGAGCAATGCTAATTTAGTTATGGCTGACTTGAGTCGAGCTAATTTGGTGCGGGCTGATTTGAGTCGAGCTAATTTTAATCAGGCAAATTTGAGTGAAGCTGATCTGACAGATGCTTACCTGGCTAGAACAGATTTGCGGGATGCAATTTTGCATCGCACAACTTTGATTAGGGCAGATTTGAGCACTGCTAATTTAGCGGGTGCTCAATTGCGCGGTACAATCATGCCAAATGGAGAAATGCACCTCTAATTAGTTGTAGTAGCAATTTAACCATCTTCGCAAAATAGTCACTTTAATAGTTAAGGCAATTTCGTAAGATTAAAAAAAGAGGGCAATGCTATGTTAAATCCAGGAAAAATTTTACAAGAACGTTATCAATTGCAACAGCGTTTAGGACGCACAGCGGCCGGTCATCAAACTTGGCTAGCAGTAGATTTAGAGTCTCAAGAACAGGTGACGCTGAAAATGTTAGCTTTTAGCCCGGAAATGCAGTGGGAAGAACTCAAGCTTTTTGAAAGAGAAGCACAAGTTTTGCAGGCGCTAAATCATCCCCGCATTCCTTGCTATCGAGATTATTTTTCCCTGGAGCGGGAAGCCGGAGCAGGATTGCCTTGGTTTGGGTTAGTGCAAGATTATATTCCGGGATTTTCCCTTCAGGAATTATTAGAAAAGGGTCAGGGTTTTTCCGAAAAAAAAGTACGAAAAATTGCCACTGAAGTGCTAGAAATTCTAATTTATTTGCATGAATTAACCCCCCCAGTTTTGCACCGAGATATTAAGCCGAGTAATTTAATTTGGGGGGAAGATCAGCAGGTTTATCTAGTAGATTTTGGTGCGGTACAAGCTCAAGCGGCGGTGACAGGTGTAACGTTTACAGTGGTAGGAACGAGTGGTTATGCACCCTTAGAACAGTTTTGGGGGCGGGCGGTGGTGGCTTCGGATTTGTATGCTTTGGGAGCTACTTTAATTCATTTGTTAACGGGGGTGACTCCTGCGGATTTGCCACAGAAAGATTCTCGGATTCAGTTTAGCGATCGCATAAGTGTGAATCCTAGTTTGGTAAGCTGGATTGAGAAGATGACGGAAATCGCGTTAGAAAAGCGTTTTAGGACGGCGAGAGAGGCTTTAGCAGCTTTGAAATCGGGAAACATACAAGGGGCTAATCTTCAAATTGAGACTGTGAGGAAAATTGCCAAACCGCCTCACAGTCGCATTCAAGTTAGCAAATCAGCGACGGAGTTAAACATTAAAATTCCGTCTAGTTTAGTCAGAAAGCCTTTTTCAGTTTCTGTTAGAGGAATATTTTTTTTACTGCTACTGGGGCCAATACCTTTATTATGGTCTATACAAGTAAATTTAGCTATTGGATTAGGATTGTTTACGATTATAGTAGCTATTGGATTAGGATTGTTTACGATTATAGGAAGTATCTTACTTAAAATTGTGGGTCAGGGTAATAAAATTACATTTAACCGGAACTACTTTAAACTGGAACATCAGATATTTGGTTGGACTTCTTCACAACAAACTGGGGAAATTTCGGAAATTTTGGGTACTTTTATATATACCATGACTGACGGAAATCAAATCCGGATTCGTTCAGGCAACGATAGGGGAACTTACTTTTATATTTTAGCACAAAATTTGAAAGAGGTTGAGGCGGCTTGGTTAGCGCAAGAAATTCAAGATTGGTTAAATTTAAGATAAGTAAATTTAGTACAAAACTGCGATCGCTCAATGATGAGAATACATGAGCCACTCAAATTAGATTATGGCAAATTATAGGATTGTTTTTGGCCTCAATACTTTAGCTGTCTTGCTGGTAGGGGTGGTAAGTTTAGCCTTAAATGGGTTTGGTTTTTCGGTAAAAGGGTTATTTTTTCCGCCTTGTCTTGCGACATATCCGGGGGCGGATTTCTTTTTTCTGATGTTCCAAATGTTGTTTTATTTGTCTGTAATGGTGTGCGTTTTTAGCTTTGGTTTGCTAAGAACTACTCAACCGAATCATCCTGAAAATTAGTTTATTTTAGGTTCAGCGATAGTTACGGGATTTTTTCTATTTAATGAAGTTTTTCGCACTCATGTTCACCTCGGACGCGCTGGATAACTTAAAGTTACAATAGTTATTATCTACGCTGTTGCTGCGGTCGTTTATGGATTAGCTTTTAGGAGGCCAATAAAATCAACGCCATACTTTTTGTTAGTAAGTGGCGTTGCTTTATTATTTTTGGCATTTTTGCGGAAGCATTGCCATGGAAAAATGAGGCAATTTTCAGCTTGCTTGAGGGTATCCCCAAGTTGTTAAGTGCGGTGAATATTGCGCTTTATTTTGGGTGTGTTTGTAAGGGTTTAATACTCCGATCTCTCAATTTTTATAACAACACATCAAATCCCGAATTAAGTAAGTTTAATTAGATCGGGGCGGGTTTACGAGCTCGTTAGTTTGAGACATCGACAGTTGCTAAAACCCGCCCTTACATGATTGTAAAATCGGTTAAAACAAAAAGTACCGCTGCGCCATTGGCAAAACTGTTGCCGGTTCGCAAGTTAACAATTCCCCATCCGCCCTCACTTCATAAGTTTCTGGATCGACTTCCATTTGTGGCAAATAATCGTTGAGTTTCATGTCTCTTTTGCTAATTTGTCGTGTCCCGGAAACTGCTACAGTGGGCTTTTGTAAACCGAGTTGTGCAGCAATACCTCGATCGCGCGCCACCTGACTTACAAACGTCAGACAAGTCGCCGCAATCGCCCCGCCAAAACTGCCAAACATCGGCCGCATATGCACCGGTTGCGGCGTCGGAATGCTGGCGTTAGCATCTCCCATCTGCCCATAGGCGATCGCCCCTCCTTTAATTACCAGTTCCGGTTTCACCCCAAAAAAAGCCGGCCGCCACAAACACAAATCCGCCAACTTTCCCTCTTCCACCGAACCGACATACTGACTAATTCCGTGAGTAATCGCCGGATTAATTGTATATTTCGCAATGTACCGCTTCACCCGAAAATTATCATTTTCTCCGCCTGCTTCCCCCCCCTGATAAGGGGGGGTGAGGGGGGGTAAATGTCCCCGCTGCACTTTCATTTTATGTGCCGTTTGCCAAGTCCGAATAATCACCTCTCCAACTCTTCCCATCGCCTGAGAATCAGAAGAAATCATACTAAACGCACCTAAATCGTGCAAAATATCCTCAGCAGCAATAGTTTCCCTTCTAATTCTCGATTCAGCAAAAGCCACATCTTCAGGAATGCCTCGATCCAAATGGTGGCAAACCATCAACATATCTAAATGTTCTTCTAAAGTATTGACAGTGTAAGGGCGAGTCGGGTTAGTTGACGAAGGCAAAACATTAGCTTGTCCGCACACTTTAATAATATCCGGTGCGTGTCCGCCACCAGCACCTTCGGTGTGGTAAGTATGAATGGCTCGATTCTTAAAAGCGGCAATTGTAGCTTCCACAAATCCCGCTTCATTGAGAGTATCCGTGTGAATTGCAACTTGCACGTCGTACTCGTCAGCTACATTCAAACAAGTGTCGATCGTTGCTGGTGTAGTTCCCCAATCTTCGTGGAGTTTCAAACCCATTGCACCGGCAATGATTTGTTCGACTAATCCTTGCGGTTGACTGCTATTTCCTTTACCTAAAAACCCTAGATTTACCGGAAAAGCGTCGGCTGCTTGCAGCATTCTGTACATATGCCAAGGCCCAGGAGTGCAGGTGGTGGCGTTTGTACCCGTTGCAGGGCCTGTGCCGCCGCCGATCATGGTAGTGATGCCGGAGGCGATCGCCACTTCTATTTGTTGCGGACAAATAAAGTGAATGTGACTGTCAATTCCCCCAGCCGTGAGAATCATTCCTTCACCAGCAATTACTTCTGTACCAGGCCCGATAATAATATCTACCCTATCTTGAATGTAAGGATTTCCGGCTTTACCAATTTTGTAAATTTTGCCTTCTTTAAGGCCGACATCGGCTTTAACAATTCCCCACCAATCTAATATTAAAGCATTAGTAATTACCGTGTCAACCGCACCATCAGCATTAGAAATCGGCGATTGTCCCATACCGTCGCGGATGACTTTGCCTCCACCGAATTTGACTTCATCGCCGTAGGTTGTGAAGTCTTTTTCTACTTCTATGAATAATTCTGTATCGGCTAATCGGACGCGATCGCCCACAGTCGGTCCGAAGGTTTCCGCGTAAGCGCGGCGATCCATTTTGTAACTCATTTTAATTAGCTCCTCACTTGATTATTTGTTCTTTTCACAATATTAGGAAGTGCAGTAGGGACACGGCAGTGCCCTGTCCCTACGGGAATATATCGATCGGGGGTGTACTTCATAAACCTGGAATCTGCTGTAATAGTTCAATTGTCTTTCATCCATCTAACATACCGTTCACTTTCCCATTAAAGCCGTAGACTTGACGACTACCAACAAACGGCACTAATTGAACTTCCCTTTCATCTCCCGGTTCAAACCTGACTGCTGTACCTGCGGGAATATCCAACCGCATTCCTTTTGCTTGTTCTCGATTAAATTCTAAGGCTTCGTTTGCCTCGTAAAAGTGATAGTGGGAACCGATTTGAATGGGTCGATCGCCTTTATTTCCTACCAGCAACCGCACCGTTGGGCGATCGGCATTTAATTCTATTTCACCTGCTAAAACAATCATTTCCCCTGGAATCATTTTTTCCTCCTGTGAATCTCTGTGGTTGATTTTTTAACGGATCGGATCGTGCACTGTCACCAACTTAGTTCCATCGGGAAAAGTCGCCTCTACCTGGACTTCATGCACCATTTCTGGTATCCCTTCCATCACATCTTCCCGCGTCAGGAGAGTTGTTCCATAACTCATTAAATCGGCGACGGTGAGACCATCTCTTGCTCCTTCTAAAATGGCTGCGGAAATGTAGGCTAGTGCTTCTGGATAGTTTAATTTTAAACCTCTTTGTTTCCGGCGCTCTGCTACCAGGGCGGCGGTGAAAATCAGCAGCTTGTCTTTTTCTTGGGGGGTGAGTTGCATTTTTATTCTTGTAAGTGCGATCGCATTATTTGGTGATGATATCGTTTACGGTTGTTTCTGAATGATTAAACCGCAAAGGGTGCAGAGGAAGATAAGAGAGAGATGAATAATCTAGTTAGGAGGACAACTATACATTGAAACTCAAAGATCATCCTATTTTATCCAAACTCTGGGCAAACAGCAAGGGCGTTGTGAAAAAGACAAGCGCAGCAAGTGCCAAATGCTGACAAACCAGTCTCTCGCTGCGGTGGTGGATGTACCGCGATATCGGCACAGTAAACCGTTAGGAATACGAGTCACGCCGACGGTGGAATTACCAGGATTAATTGTTGCCTCAGATGGCAAATTTCGTACTTTTTCCACGAGATCTGTGGTGACGGGTTCGCCTACCCAAGCGAGGGTGGCGACTACGGGTTTTCCTGCGAGGCCGTGAGGGCTTTCGAGCATTTCTGAGCCACCTTTGAGAAATTGTCTGTCAATCCATAAAGGGCTGTTTTGTTGCCAAATTTCGGTGTGCGATCGCCATTCTCCAGATAAGAACTTTTCGCCCCTTGCACTGCGTCCAAATCGGGTAATTTCCCACAGTAAAATCCTCGCTGTTGGCGCTAATTCTACCCGCAAATTTTGCCGATATATTGCGCCGTCAAAAACTATTGTTTCTTGTGGCAGCCATTCTAAATTAGCACCGATATCTAGTTGAATGTCAATATTTTGTTGTGATTCTAGTCCGCTGCTGCGATAGATTTTACCAGCGGCAGCCGTGGTAATCAAGGCTTTGGCGTTGGGTTGGAGGTGAAAATGGCTGGAAAGTCGATCGCCCCCGACAACTCCCCCAGCCGTGTGCAAGATGACGCTGTGACAAACGTCTTTCCCTTCAGGATAAAACGGACGCTGCACCTTCAGGGGTGCTTGCATTTGATTGTGAATGATTTGAGTTGCACCGCTGCGGTTAGCGTAGACTAAATTGAGGCGACCGTGCCATCCTTTTTGAATGTTATTTGTAGGTGTATCAGTCGAGTTTTTAATCACAGATTTTTCTATTCTAATTAAAGGTTGAATGGGAAATCTTTTTCATGTTTATTGAGATTTATATTTATCATTTTTGAGCTAATATCACATAGTCATCAACTGAAGAATTTAAGTCATAATGTAACTTAAAGTGCTGGCGGGAAAGTGGACTGATAAATTTCTGAACAGGTAAATTTTCTCTAGCAAGTTTTCCAAAGTTAGGATGAGATGTCCTGCTACCAGTTGAACTTAAATATTTATACCAAACTAAGTTTAAGCCCAGTTTATCAACAAATTGTCGTACTACACTTAGCTCCTGTTGGCAATCATCAACTCGACGAACATTGTATGGTATCAGCAACTTCTTTTCTTGAATAATTAGCAAACCGTAACCCGAATCATTCAGTCGGATTAAAACGGTGTGTTTTCCGGCGGAATATCCCTCATACTGAGACTTTACCATGATTGAACCTGCTACCGTATTAAAATGGCAAACGTTTAGGAATGAGAAAGGCAATGGCGATTCGCTCTTACTACTTCACTGTACCGCACTCAACAGATGTCAGCAAAACAGGGGGGAATTACTCAAATTTACAATAAATTTTTTGAAGAACCAACCAGCCAACTTTATAAACTTCATGCTAAGCTCGATCGCCAAGTAATGCAAGCTTACGGATTTACTGACAGCGACGATATTTTAGCAAAACTGCTGGAATTAAACCTAGAACTGGCCGAAAAAGACAAACGGAGAGAATCGGTAGTTGGGCCTTGTGCCCCAACTGACTAAAAATACTAATCGTTGTAATCATAAGTTTTGTGAATTTGCTTATAATCACATAGATTGTTGATAGAGATCACAAACACTCTAGTCTAAAAACAGAGATACTAGGGGAAGAGTTAATTTTTGAGTTCAAGATTTCCCAATTCAAAATTAAACACTCAAAACTGCTTTCCGCCTTCAGCATAAGTGCATTCTGCTTTTCTTCGCTCCATTACTCCTAATTTGTTTGGGAGGAACTTTCAATGTTATTATTTACCCACAGTCAGTCCCCAAATAGCAAGGTAGAGCAAGATCACTCTGCTAAAAAAAAGTTGTTACAGCATTCATCTATTAACTTAACTGGGATAAAGGGAGGAGTTAACCATTTGCGGATTGGTCAAAGAATTAGCTATGGCTATGCTTTAGCTATAGGCATAGCGATTTTGGGAACTGGTGCGGGAATGAGATTGGGAGACTACTTTCGCAAGCAAGCTTTAGTTCAGGTAAATGTTGCCCAACAGCAGCAGCAACTGCTGCAAAATTTGCAAAATACCGTATTTGAATCCCGATCGCACGCGGCGAGATTGCCAGTCGTTTTGGGAAACACGGTGGGGCTGAAATACGAACAAGATCGGTTTTTCGGGCCAATTACTCAGGCGAAAATTCTGATTTCAGAAATTGAATCTTTTGCACGAGAAAATCCCGATATACTAGCAACAGAAGAGGCAGACTTGCACGCTATATTGAAGAAATCGGCCCTCGTCATAGATTACTACGGTAAGCTAATTAAATTACAGTTAAAAGAAGCGGAAGTTTGGAATTTGCAGCCCAACAGCATCGAATCCGCACAGCTACAAATGTTGAGGACTAGCAGCGGTCAAGAGGCGATCGTACTAGATAACCTTGCTCAGAGTTTAACCGAGCTAATTGCCGCAGTAGAAACTCACAAACAGCAAGGAATCCAAGCATTAGAAGAAGCTGGAAGTTTGCGAAACCGAATTATTCTCGGGAGTATGCTAATTTCAGCACTCATCGCCGTCGCGCTGGCGGACAAAACCAGCCGCGCGATCGCCGAACCCCTCGAAACCGTCACTAATGTCGCTCAGCAAGTCGCTCGCGAATCGAATTTTAACCTGCAAGTACCAGTCACAACCGACGACGAAATCGGAGTTTTAGCGGCGTCTTTCAATCAATTGATTCAGCGAGTTAGCGAGTATACACAAGAACTAAAACAAACTCAATCCCAATTAATTCAGACCGAAAAAATGTCATCTCTCGGTCAAATGGTTGCAGGGATAGCCCACGAAATCAACAATCCCGTCAACTTCATCGGCGGCAACATTGATTATGCCAACCAATACATCGAAGATTTAGCAGGTTTGGTAACTCTGTATCAAGAATTCTATCCAAACCCACCAGATGCCATTCTAGAGCGCATCGAAGACATTGAACTCGAATTTCTCAGAGAAGATTTGCCAAAAACCCTTTCTTCGATGAAAATGGGAGCCGATCGCATTCGCGAAATTGTCGTATCCATGCGGAATTTTTCGCGATCGGACGACGGAAAAATGAAATCAGCCGACATTCACGAAGGAATTGATAGCACCCTCGTTATTCTCAATCACCGACTCAAACAAGGTATTCAAGTTATTAAACAATACGGCAAGTTGCCTGCGCTTGAGTGCTATCCCGCGCAACTGAATCAAGTATTTATGAATATTATTAGTAATGCAATAGATGCGCTGGAGGAGGTAAAAAAGGAAGACAAAGACTATTCGCCAACGATTTGGATTAGCACGGAAATTACGGCCGACAATACTGTCATCGTCAAGATTCGGGATAACGGGCCCGGAATTGCGTCCGCCAGTGCCCAACAGATATTTGACCCATTTTTTACTACAAAGTCGATCGGCAAAGGTACTGGATTAGGATTGGCTATTTCCTATCAAATCCTTGCCAAGCATCAAGGCAAAATTGAGGTAAATTCTCAAATAGGACAGGGCACGGAATTTGTGATTACTTTGCCAGTTGCTGGGTAATATAGGACGGGCTAGAAGCCCATCCCACCAATATAGGACGGGCTAGAAGCCCATCCCACAAATCCTGCAAGAATTACTATAAGCTGGCGCGCATCTAACTTGAAGAATCCTCTTTGTGAAAACTCTTGTGGGGTGGGCTTTGAGCATCGCCCTAAATAAATAAAGTTAAATGTCGCAACAGCTTATTAACTCCCAAAGGATTGAATTTTATGGGGGCGGAGGGACTTGAACCCACACGACCGTTTCGGGTCAACGGATTTTAAGTCCGTAGCGTCTACCATTCCGCCACGCCCCCCTTTGGTCAAGCTGCTGTGGTTTTGAGCCACTAACAGCAACAGCCTTTTATTCTACAGCCAAAACCCCAATTTACGCAACCCCTAATCAAAAAATTCCCAAAAGTCGCGCTGGATCTCCCCAAGCGGTACAATAGTTAACCAGCTAACGGAGCGTGTCAACCGACTTACCCGTGTTATTTTTCCCCTAAAGCAAATCTATGTATATTACCTTACTGCTTTACGCCGTCTTGGCAGGAGCCTACCTCCTGGTAGTACCCGCGGCCACCTACGCTTACCTGAACACCCGCTGGTACGTCGCTACGTCTTTTGAGCGCGGCTTCATGTACTTCTTGATGTTCTTCTTCTTCCCAGGTATGTTCCTCCTAGCTCCCTTTTTGAATTTTCGGCCCAAACGGCGGCAGATAGAAGCCTAAATGCGACGTATTGACGTAATTGGAATCAGTCTCGGCTTTTTTGTAGCAGGTGGGTTTGTCTACTTGCTACTGCAATTGGCCGGACTCGACAGTATGAATGCAGGGATTTGGAGTCAGTTGTTTTTGGTCGCCGGCTTGATTGGCTGGCTGGTGACTTATTTATTTCGAGCACTGACTCAAAATATGACCTACAGCGAGCAACTGAAAGAGTACAAAGATGCTGTCTTGCAGAAGCAGCTAGATGCACTCACTCCTGAAGAATTAGCCAAACTTCAAGCCGAAATTGAGCAGGAAAAAGATAATTAGTCAATAGTCCTTAGTGCTCAGTTATTAGTTATTAGTGAGCTGTTAGTGATTAGTTATTAGCAATAAACTCTCTCTCGAATGACTGGGGAATAAAAACTCATGAATAGTAATATTGACGGCTAACTAATGACTGATGACTGATATCACGTTCCCTAAAATAAGCGCGATATGTTTGTAGTGAGGACTTCAGTCCCAGCGAGTTTTATGAGGAAGGAATTCCTGACTACAAACAAATTTGATTGCGATCGATCGAGGGGAAATCCTATGTATGATGACTGATAACCAATGACTGATGACTAATAACTAATGACTATTTCTAATTGTTTTGAAACGTTACGCAAGAACCACCAATGTGCGTTGATTCCTTTTATTACTGCTGGCGACCCAGACTTGGATACAACTGCTAAAGCATTGCAAATTTTGGATGATAACGGTGCAGATGCGATCGAGCTTGGCGTTCCCTATTCTGACCCGCTAGCTGACGGGCCGGTGATTCAAGCCGCTGCTACAAGGGCTCTACAGCGGGGAACGCGGTTAGATGCGGTGCTGGAAATGGTAGCGAAAGTTAGTCCGAATTTGCGATCGCCCATCATTCTCTTCACATACTACAACCCGATTTTGTACCGAGGTATAGAAACCTTTTTGCAGCAAATCAAAAGTGCTGGAGTTCAGGGATTAGTTGTACCAGACTTGCCCTTAGAAGAAGCAGACAGTCTCATCCAACCTGCCAACAAATTAGGGATTGAACTAACATTATTAGTTGCTCCCACAAGTCCCAAAAGTCGCATAGAAGCGATCGCTCGTCAGTCTCAAGGATTTATTTACTTAGTAAGTGTGACGGGGGTTACGGGAGTACGCGAAGGCCTAGAAACGAGAGCAAAAGAGTTGCTGCAAGAACTCCGCGCCGTCACCGACAAACCCATCGGTGTCGGGTTTGGTATCTCGAAACCCGAACACGCTCGCCAAGTGAAAGAATGGGGTGCAGATGCTGCGATTGTTGGCAGTGCTTTTGTCAAACGCTTGGCCGAAGGAACTCCCCAACAGGGCTTAGAGGCGATCGGCGAATTCTGCAAGAGTCTAAAAACAGCGATTCAAAATGATTAGTAACTGTGCAGATACTTTCAGCCATTAGACAGATGTGTGCGATCGGGATGTGCCTCCACAATTGCGATTAAAGACCTTGTTGTACTTGAGATAATACACCACCTTCCTTCTAGTTCCTGACTAGAAGGTTTTTTTTGAGCCGAAAACCCAAAACATTTCAACCTAGTGCGCGCATGGAGAACCAAACACGCAGCCAAGTAGGGAAATGGCATTGCCTTTCATCCTGTCAACTTAAGGCAAAATGTAGTGCCAGAATGCTGTTGGACGATTAGGCATAGATCACCCGGGCGCCCCATTCTTAAGGGTAGAACAGTCCACTCTCTCAAAGTCGCCTTTCTTAAGGGGGATGCGAGGCGGAGCTAGCCTCGCGAAGGAGCAAGATTTATTAAAGTTTTCACGCGATTGTTGACACAAATGGACACAGCGCCTTCTCCGGCACGGGGAACTGCGACTTTTAAGAATTGCTATAAGATTCAGAATTGTCGATTGCTTCCTGGTTGCTTCTTGTTGCTTCTTGTTCCTTGTTCCTTATTCCTTCTCCTATAACTTGAGGAATCTAACTTGAGATAGATGAAAAGCTCCTGTTTCTATTCCTATACTTAAAAAGTGTTGAAGTGGCTATTTTTGTAATGCTAGCCATATACAAAGCCACCAGGCATTTTTGAGCATATCACAATAGAAAGGAGCATTTTTATGAAGAGACTAACTGCATTTCTGAAAAAAATTCGAGCTGTACAAATTTTAACAGTGTTTCTGGCTGGCATTTTAGTATTAGTAAGCACGGCCTGCAGCGGCTCTGATGTGATCGCAGGAAAAACTGATGTGATGCCAGGAAAAGGCAAAACAGCCGACCAAATTAGAGAAGAAGTGCCGAGCGGGGCTGTAACTTCCGAATACAAAGGTGGCATGAACGACTACAGTGATGTCGATCCCAGAAACAAAAAGGTGACAACAACAGAAGCAAAAGCTCAGCTTCTCAAAGATCAAGCCCAGAAACGCATTGACACGAAATCTAGCAACAATGTAGGCGAAAATGTACGGCGGGTAGGGGATGACGCGCCTGACAAACTCGACAAAATTGGCCAAAAGGTGAAGGATGATGCTCGCACAGCCCAGCGCAAAGCTGATGACTTTGGCGACAAAACCAAACAAGGCTTTGCTAATCTTAAAGAAAACACTCGCGAAGGCTTGAAGGGAGCAAAAGATATTGTTAAAGAAGCCACGCAGGGAGCAAAAGAAAGAGTATCAGAGGGTACTGAGTCCCTGAGATATGGTACCAGCGGCGGCCAAGAAAATATCAATGATGCAGCGCGAGATGCAAGATAGAACGCTGAAGAGGTCTCGGAGAATATTTGCTAGAAAATAAATCGAGATGTTGACATAACTCAACGAGTGGCAGAAACAGTAGCAGACGCGATCAACTAATCTCAAATAACGCTGTTTCCTTCTCGGGAAGCTAGATTCCGACAGGGGTTTTAACCCCTGTCGGAATCTAGGTAAAGTCATGTGAAGACTACTGCCTATTACCAGAAAGAATTGGTTTAAAGCCCCAAGCCTGATCGGGAGAAATTAAAAGAAGACTATTCATTACTCCAATCCTCTTCTTTCCAGGTAGAGGTCGCTATCCCAGCTCAACTGTCAACTGTCAACTGAATATTTGATTTGGTTTTAACCCCTGCGAGGGCTATTAAGCCGGAAGTAGAGTGCAGGGCGGGTTTCAGCAGAATAAAACGTCGCTGTCTTTTTCTAGGCGGGACTGGATTACTACTAATTTCACGACGAACTTTTTATTATTTATATATATTTTATTTGGAATTTTTAAGGTAAAAATTTTTCCCTATAGTAGCGGAAATTTTGGCCGATCGAGCTCTATTAAATTTCATTAATTACACGTTGTATTTTACAATACTTCGGACAGTTTTAGAGCCGAGCGAGTGTCCGAACCCATTACTGGCTATATAGTGGACTATTTTTTCAATGTTTAAGTCGAGCGCTAAGTTGCCTAAAATGGGTTAAAAATGGCAGGGCTTCCTCCGTAAGGCTTACAGGGTCGTTAAAAAACTGTCCGAACTATTGATTTTACAGACACGATACAGCCGTGTTTATACGGAATTTCGAGTTTATTTAACGGCATCTGAGATTTGTCGCAGAAACTTATACGTAAGTAAAAGGCTTCAACCCCGATCGCCAAGGTATAAAATGTTGTTTATTAACAGATAATTAGAATTTTCGATCGGGCGATCAAAAATTATGGTGTTTATGCCCTAAGATAGATACACTAAGTTTTGTCAAGCTAACGTCGGATTTGAGGTCAGCCGATATGGACGCAACAGTAAATGTAGTGGATTTAACTGCGCTAATGCCTACATCTAGCCCGATCGCGCAATCGTACACCGATTCTGGAAGGGCTGTCGATCGGCTGGGCGCGCGTCATCAAGACAGGCAACCCGGCTGTAGCAAACTCTTGCAGTTTCGCAACCGGCGCGCGACGGTCAACAATCTCGATATTCCCGGCACAATTGCTGCGCGCATTATAAAACTCTACGCCCGCAGTTACGTTTTTGTCGCGGAAAATTTTCGCGACGCGGTAATCCGAGAATACGATAGAGTAAAGCAGCCGTCGTTAATTGCATCGCTCGAAATAGTCCTCAAGCGAACAGACATTCTCGACGAACTAGAACCAAGCCCAGTTATTTAAAAATATATGAAACCTCTTAATATTTTAATTAATCTTGACTGTTACCGACCCGAATTAGAGGGAGAAAATTGAGCCAAAAGAGGCGACGGATTCGGGATATATTCGAGTCCTAATCCGACGTGAATCGACATGGGAAATGGAGGAAAACCTTATCTTAGGAATTGTGTTTCGATGCTAGTAACGATGATGCACGACTTTTACGATTCGCTGGCACATTTGGCAATCTATGCAGGTGCTGCACCGACGGAGCGCCAACAAATCCTTAAGCGCGTTGCGGCTAGTCAGCAAAAACTCAAAGAATTCGCGCACCATACCCCGATCAATTACCAACACCAGTTCGATCTGGTTGAGGCAGAATGGCTCCGCGTTTTGGGGCAGACAGCAGAAGCAATGGAACTGTACGATCGAGCTATTACCGGAGCTAAAGCTAACGAATATTTGAATGAAGAAGCTCTGGCCTGCGAACTCGCTGCTAAGTTTTACCTGTCATTGGGAAGAGAAAAAATTGCGCGAGTCTACATGATAGATGCGTATGATTGCTATGTCCGCTGGGGAGATCTAGCCAAAACTGACGACTTAGAAAAATGCTATCCTCAATTGTTGGAACAGATTTTGGCTCCACCAAAAGTCGTTGCAAATCCATTAACAACTTGCACGATCCCTGCCAAACAAAATCAATCGCTCCATCCATCCATTCATCCGTCTGTGTCGGCGAGCCTCTCAGATTTCGGAAATTTTTCAACACTGCTAAAAGCTTGTCAAGCGCTCTCTAGTGAAAGAGAACTCGATCAACTGATTGCCAAACTGATGCAACTGGCGATGAAAAATACAGGCGCTGACAAAGGAGCGCTGATTTTGCCAAACGGCAATCAATGGGAAATCGCTGCTATAAGCGCGATCGACAATTTTGGAGTCGAGCGGGCGATCGACTTATCATCCGTAACACTTGATGAAAACAGCGATATCTTGCCCCTCAAAATTGTTGACTACGTTAAAAATTTATTGAAACCTCTGATTGTTCGGGATCTGGCTCAACAACGCGATTGGGATTCCAACTCCTACATCCTCAAATACCAACCGCAGAGCCTGTTGTGTTGGCCGATTCTCGATCAAGGCAACTTAGTCGGCATTTTGTATCTGGAAAATCGGTTAACCGCAAGAGTTTTTACCCGCGATCGCCTGCAACTTCTCAATCTCCTGTGTTCCCAGGCAGCCATCTGTTTACAAAATGCTCTGCTGTATAAAAAATATCAGGATTACAACCAACAATTAGAGCGATCGCTAGCAAAAACCAGCCGCACCGAAGCTCAGCTTGCAGATCAGAAACAAATGCTCCAAGCGATTATTGATGTCGCTCCGATTTGGATTTGGATGGTTAATCCCAGTGGTAAAGTACAGTTTTTGAACAAAACCTTTTCTCAAGATGTGGGCGTGCCTGTGAGCGCTTTCCTAGCTGTCGATCATTACAAAGATATACTGGGAGAGGATGCAGCGGGGTGTCTGCTTTCTGATGCCGCCTGCCTTGCCCAAGATTTGCCACATTACTCTAGCGAAACTCTCAGATTTGTTGACGGTAAACTACACTATTTAGAAGTCACGAAAGTGCAGCTAAAAAATTGCCAGGGTGAGACGATCGGGATTATTGGTTTGGGTGTTGATGCCACTGAGCGCAAGCGAGCAGCGGAACTTTTGCAAGAGCAAAACCAACAGCTAGAAAAAACTTTAAAAGATTTACAGCAAGCACAACTGCAACTCGTGCAAAACGAAAAAATGTCGGCTTTGGGCAATTTAGTCGCCGGAGTTGCCCACGAAATTAACAATCCGATTGGGTTTATTTCTGGCAATTTAAATGAAGGTAAAAGGAGTTTGGAAGATGTTATAGAACACTTAGAATTGTATCGCTCCGCTGCACCGAAATCGGAAATAGCCGACCACGCGGAAGAGATAGACATCGATTATCTCTTGGAAGATTTACCGAAGATGATTGATTCAATGCAAGTTGGGTGTGATCGCATTTGCAGCATCAGCACCAGTTTGCGTACTTTCTCCCGAGGCGACAAAGACTACAAAGTTCCTTTTAATATTCACGAGGGCATTGATAGCGCTATTTTAATTTTGAAACACCGCCTCAAAGCAAACGAACACCGCCCGCAGATCGAAGTGATGACTAAATACGGCAATCTCCCTAAAATCGAATGTTTTCCCGGTCAATTAAATCAAGTTTTCATGAACCTGCTTGCCAATGCGATCGATGCCTTAGAAGAGTCAAATGTAGGACGCAGTTTTAGTGAAATTGTCGCAAATCCAAACCGCATCACGATTTGCACTGATGTACTGGGCGAAGAACACATTAAAATTAAAATTGCTGATAACGGCATCGGCATGAAAGAGGAAGTGAAACAGCAGATATTCGACCACTTGTTCACGACGAAAGGTGTCGGCAAGGGAACTGGATTGGGGTTGGCAATTGTCCACCAGATTGCGGTAGAAAAACATGGCGGAAGCATCGAGGTGGAGGCGGAGCCAGGAATTGGCACTGAGTTTGCGATCGTTTTGCCTGTGAAGGGATAAAATATATTAAAATTAAATGGTTTTTGGGCGAGTCCGGGTATTAGTCCTGCACGGACACTGACTGATGAAACCCGGTTTCTTCCTATATTTCTCGTTCCGCCTCGCAAAATTTCGTATAAACCGGAAATAAGCGCCCATACGGGAGCTCTGAAAGTGTCCGAAGTGTTGTTATAGTTAAACTTAAAAGTTTTTTGGGCGATCGCGCGATAGTAAGTAGGTTATTACTCACAAATTGCACCATTTTCAATAAGCATTTTACGGGCGAGCTCACGTGGTCACCCCACAAGAAAAGTCACTCTTTGTGGAACAGGTCGGAAAGCCTGTTCTTGGGCATGGTGGAAGATGTGAGTTATTACAAATGAACATTATATGAGGAGAGGGCGGGTTGATAAATATTGTGGAGGTGAATGAAAGATTGTTCGTAAAACCAGCCCTCCAAATAATCTTGCCGGTAATTTACCCCACACGCTCTAATTTAATCACTCGGTAAACTCAATTTTAATACCTGTCCCACAGATACCTCGTGCTTGTGTGTCGCTACTACCACCGCACCTTCTAATCGCGGATCGTAACATCCCACCCAAGCGGCAGGATGACATTCGTGCACTAAATACCCGTACAGCCAAATTGCTCCTCTACCTTCAATGACAATTCCTTGGCTGAATTGAACGTGTTGAGGAAGTTTCAAACCTTGTAAATCATTGGGTGTGATGATACCGTCTTGAGTTGTAATTCGCAAGCGCAAATGTTGGTAAGCTAAACCGTCTTGAGTTTGATGGGGGATTATTTTTAATTCAATAGGATTCATTGGATGCACAAATGTTGAATACTGCGATAAAATCATATACCTTTTAGGGTAAAGTGGGAATCCGATCGCCAACTTTGAGTCCCAATTGGGCCGCCCTTCCGCCTCTGAGTTCAATAACTCCGTCAACGGGAACATCCGGGCCGTAGTTGGGGCAGGTTTCGCTCAAACACGGCGGTACGTTAGGAATTATCGCCTGCACGACGCCTTCCCGCAGAAAAACCATATCCAGCTCAATAAACACGTTTTTCATCCAAAAACGCACGTTTCGCGCCGGTTCGATCGGGAAAAACATTCCTCTGTCATCCGGTAATTCTGTCCGAAACATTAAACCTGTCGCTTGTTCTTGGGGAGTTTGTGCCACTTCCAGTCCGATCGCGCGATCGGCTATAATCGTGTTAACCGAAATTGGCAAAAGCTGACCCATATCTATCCCCCCAAACAGCGATATAAAGTTGGATTCAGTCAGGTTAAATCTTCCCGAAACAACTCCTAAATAGTTGCCAGAATTTTTATCTTGCATAACAGTTTGGTTATCAGAAACCGAAATATTCAAATCGCTAAACTTCATGCCTTCTGTCAAGACAATTTTATCATTTCCGTTGCCAAAATCTGTAATTACATCGGCTTGGGCGACAGTAGATGCGGCGGAGGTTCTTTCAATCACAAATAAATCCTCCCCCGCGCCTCCTGTCAAGATATCCCTGCCTTCGCCGCCTATTAGCAAATCGTTACCCCGATCGCCAAAAATCCAATCGGAGTCTTGTCCTCCATAGATTGTATCGCTTCCCTGCCCGCCAGACAGCGTATCAGCGCCTTCATTTCCTGCTAGCAAATCATTTTCCCGATCGCCAAAAATTCGGTCGTTTCCCCCCAAACCTTGAACAGTATCATTACCTGCCAATCCTCTAATTGTATCGTTGCTGAGAGTTCCCAGGAGAAAATCGAAGCCGAAAGTACCGTCGATGTTAACCATTTTGCGTTTAAGGATGCGTTTAATAGAAGGAAGATTTGGCGATCGGCATCCGCCAACCGGTACCAAAAGCTCGATCGCTAATTTTCAAACCCGGGGCTGCTTGTCGCCGTTTAAACTCCGCTTGTCTGACTAATTTTACTACACGTTTAACCACCGCTTCATCGTGTCCTGCAGCGACAACTTGTTGGGCAGATTCGTGATGTTCTATCAACCGCTGCAAGATGTCATCCAAAACATCGTAATCCGGCAAAGAATCTTGGTCAATTTGTCCCGGTTTCAGTTCGGCACTCGGCGCTTTACTAATAATATTAACCGGAATAATTTCTTTTTCCTGGGGCGGGTACGGGGGCACCGCCCCTACATATCCGCCAGAATTCAGCCACCGACAAAGCGAATAAACGCGAGTTTTCGGCACATCGGAAATCACCGCCAATCCCCCATTCATATCGCCGTAGAGAGTACAGTAACCCACCGCCATTTCTGACTTATTCCCAGTCGAAAGCAGCAAATGTCCGAACTTATTAGAAATTGCCATCAACAGATTGCCTCGAATCCGCGATTGAATATTTTCCTCAGCAATCCCGAAAGTTGTGTTGACAAACAAATTGGCGAGAGTGCGATCGTAAGTTTTCATCAAATCGCCGATCGGCAATAGTTCGATCGCGATGCCCAGATTTCGGGCTAATTCCAAAGCATCATTAACCGAATGATCCGAACTGTAAGGAGAAGGCATCAACACCCCTAGAACATTTTCGGGCCCGATCGCGCCACTGGCGATCGCCGCCACCAAAGCCGAATCTATCCCGCCGCTCAAACCGAGTACAACCTTAGAAAAACCGCACTTGCGGACATAATCTCGTACTCCCAAAACCAAAGCAGCCCAAATTTCTGCATCTCCTTCTGCCGGATGAAAACTTAAATCGGTTGTGGATCGGGCAAGATGCCCGCTCCCGCCGCTGCCAACTAAATCTTGTTTAGCTGCGTCATATTCCAGCACCGCAAAATCAGTTTCAAAAGAAGCTAATACCTGAATCAAATCACCCTTTCGATCCACAGCAAAACTGCTGCCGTCAAAAATAATATCGTCATTTCCCCCTACCTGATTAGCATAAATAATCGGTATCCCGCAGCGGATGACGCTGTGCTGCAACATCGCCGATCGCACTCCCCGCTTCCCCGCAGAATAAGGCGATGCCGACAAATTCAGCACTAAATCTACACCCAATTTTGCCAAATCGGAAACAGGATCGCCCGCGTAACTGCGTTTACCCCAAAACTCCTCATTGTTCCACAAATCTTCACAAATTGTCACCCCGATTTTGAGTTCGCCAAGAGTAAAATAATTGCTGTTTTCTCCCGGTTCAAAATATCTGTCTTCATCAAATACATCATAAGTAGGCAACAAGCGTTTATGAAAAACTTTTTTTACGGCGCCATTTTGCAACAAAACAGCGCTGTTAAACAATGATTTTCCGCCGAGTTTAACAGCAGTAGCATTAGGTAAGGCAGTGCCTGCTATGACTGCCAACTCCGGCGGCAAAGCTTGCGCCAGTTGCAGCAACTGTGTACCTGCATCTGCAATGAAACTCGGATTGATTAACAAATCGCGCGGCGGATAACCGATCAGGGAAAGTTCCGGTGTTAGCAATAAGTTTGCGCCCTCAACCTCAGCTTTTTTCGCAGCCTCCAGAATTAGGTTGGAGTTGCCCAAGATATCACCAATAGTAGGATTGAGTTGTGCGATCGCAATTTTCATATCACAAAATCACTTAATAAATATTGCTAACAGTCCGCCCGCGCGGACTCACTTTCCTATAGTCCTAGATTTGAATGTATAGAAACCTTACTCAGATTTGTAATGTTTCAACTCTTCCTCAATATAATAATTTACCAAATCCCGGTAAATATTTTCAACCACATCTGGATTCAAACCTGATTCTAAAGCCCACTCGCGCCGCTGCTGTAACATAGCATGAAAGCGATCGGGCGATCTAACGCCAGCTTCACTCGTTTTGAACCTTGCTGCCGCGACGACGTATTTAAATCTCTTGCTCAAAGCATCGATAACTTCTCTATCGATGATATCAATTTCCTCCCGAACTTCGTGAATATTAGCGCATTCATCAGGGTCTTTCATAGTCTGCACTCCTTAATAGCTTCTATTCTAATGTTACTAAATTGATCCCCGAATGTCATCCAAAGAACAGCTAGATAAACACCAGTGGCTTATTTTTGAAAGGAGCAAAAGCTGCCGCATCAAAGCGGTACAAACTAGCAGGGCGGCCAGCACCGCGCGAAACCTTAACACCGGTATCGCACAAAAAACCCAATTTCAACAATCGAGCTCTAAAATTAGAATAATCAGAAAAACTTTCCCCCAAAATAGTTGTATAAAGCTGATACAAATCGCTCAAAGTAAACAGATCAGGCAAAACTTCAAAAGCTACCGGACTGTATTCAAGTTTGTTTCGGAGTCGCCGATATCCGTATTCGAGAATTTGATTGTGATCGAAGGCCAGCTTAGGAACTTGTTGCACGGGATACCAAGCAATGCCGCCGACGCGGTGGCCCACACCCGCCACTACACTCCCAGCAATTAACTCAGCTTCCTCAAAGCGAACCAAAGCAAAATAACTCACCGAAAGATAGCGATCGCCCCTGGTAAATTCGCGAGGATCGCGCCCCGGTTCCCCGAAAGTATACAATTGCTCCAGATACAGATTTTCCACCCGAATTTTCTCCGACAAAATCCGGTAAGCGGCATTTTCTAGAGACTCTCCGTGTCGCACCAAAGTACCGGGAAGACTCCAAGAATCGATAAACGGTTCGTCTTGCCGCATTACCAACAGCACCAACAAGCGGTTCTGCACGGCATCGACGGAGAAAATCACATTATCTACTCCTACTTTAAAGTCAGCTAATGAGCAACCTTCGCCCTTTTTCGTGCCTCGTGCCATGCGTACAAATGCTCCCTATTGATGTAATCTTCGATGGTCGGAGTCAAAGCTTGGGTGTCTCCTGTTTCGCGATAGAAGGTAGAAGAAACATTGGGAGCACTCAAAGATGCGATCGCCACCTCTGCACCCATGCGCCTCAACTGCCACAAATCTAATTGTTCTGACGGATAACCGGGTCGCGGTACTATTAGCAACTCCACTTGTTTTAACAATTGTTCAAATTTGTACCAGCGAGACAGTTGCCCCACCAAGTCGGAACCTATTACCAGTGTCAAATCTGCATCCGGCCACAGCAATCTTGCTTGTTCCACAGTTTCCACCGTCCTCGGACTGCTAAGTTCTGGATGCAAGCAAAGATTGTGTTTGGGCGAATTAATTTCTTGAATCATTAACAGCAGCATTGCCGATCGGTGTTCTAGAGAAGTTTGGTGCGACTTAAAAGGATTGTCCGACGCCCAAACTGCTACCCAATCAAAATGTTGGGAAAGCCAACTCAGAATTGTTTTATGTCCTGCTGTGGGTGGATCGGCACTGGTTCCAAAAAGAGCAATCTTCTGCATAGGGAATCGGTAATATCGTTAATAGTTAATGGGGAATTGTTGACTGTTGACTGTTGACTGTTGACTAATGAATACTGACTAATGACTACTGACTCTTTTTCGTTTTTTGGGTGAGAGTCTGCAAATCTGTAGAAATTTCCACCGACGGCGAAATCGGGTTGTCAAGTTGGCGAGTTTCGGGTCGAAGGCTGGCCACAGAAGCAGCAGTGCGTTTGGCGATATCCTCCAAACTTTCCTGGTTCTGGACTTGTTTGCCATCCTTGACAACCAACTCCATTAATGGTAAGTAATCATCGCTATTTTTAATAGTTTCTCCCGACAATCCCAAACAATCTCCGAGAATTTCCCCATTTTCAATATGTCTAAAAATTTGCTTTCTTCCTGGATATGTTACCTTGCCGCTTGCCTCTTTCATCACCGGAATTCCGTCAATTTCCACCAACTTATAAACACCGTTGACAGGGGAACCGCTGACCAACTTGGTTCCCAAACCGTAACCGTCAATGCAAGCACCGCTACTTTTTAATTTAGCAATTTCTCGATCGTCCAAATCGCCGCTAGCAAAAATTGGAACCCCCGGAAGGAGCGATCGAACTTCCCGAGACAGCACCGCCAAATCGCCCGAATCCAGCCGCACGCCTTCCAACTGCATTTCACCGCTGTTGACTCGATCGGCCAACATCCGCGCCGCCGCCACAGTATCATAAGTATCGATCAGCAGCGGCGCCCCCGGAAAATAGCGGTGAAAAGCTGCAAACGCCTGATTTTCGCTGCCTTCGAGGGCAGCCACAGCCATTACCAAAGCATGGGCGATCGTACCGACAGGCTTGCGGCCCAACTTCAAAGCAGCCAAAACATTAGAAGTTCCGTCGAACCCCGCAGCCAGAGCCGCCCTAGCCGCCCAAACAGCAGCTTGAGGCCCAAAAGCCCTGCGCGTCCCGAATTCAAGCAACTTAGCCTCCGGGCCCGCCACATCGCGCAGCCGCGCTGCCCGCGTCGCAATCAAAGTTTGATAATTTATGGCATTCAATAAATAAGTTTCCACTAACTGAGCCTGCCACAGAGGAGCCTCAATTCGCAGCAGAGGCTCGTTGGCAAACACCGCCGTCCCCTCCGGCACCGCCCAAACATCGCCAGTAAAGCGGGCTGTGGCGAGTAGAGTCCAAAATCGCTCTCCTGCGCCAGCAAAAATCCCCGTGGACTGCAAAGCCTCAATTTGCGACTGAGAAAACCGAAATTTCTCCAGATAGTCGAGCACTTGAGCCAAGCCCATCGCGATCGCGTAGCCAAAACCCTCTGGCAGCCTGCGCGCGAACAGCTCAAAACTCGCGGCCCGCCCGTCGAGCCCTTCCCCGACATAACAAGCGGCCATCGTTAGCTGGTAGAGATCGGTCAAAAGGCTGTAATCTGCTGAAGAAACCGTCAGTTCCCGGTCTTCTAATATTTCTTCAAAACCAGTGAGCTGCAGGCTTTCTGTGGTAGTTTTCATAAAAAAAACCCCGGACAAACTTCTTTTTTTTAATTATAGTGACAAACACCATATCTTTTTGTAAATATTTGATGAAGATTGCAGATATTTGTCGGAAAAATTCGCTGCTTATGCCCTTTAATAGCGGATTTTGGTTGATTTGTACATTAATATTATGGTAAAATCAATATAAATACTTAATTTAAGAAACTCAGGAATTAAGCATAAACACTCAAGCGTTCCGGGTTTTTTGCGAAAATATTTCGTTGTAGGCTTTGAATAGAGTTAGACAACCGGGTTTCTGAGCGTCGAAGGGCGATCGCCCTTGAGTTGAGCCAGAAAAAATCTACCAGAAAAAGGTCGATCGTCCAAAAATGGGTAATTTCTTAAATCTTCAGCTTGCTTCTATGTTGCAGACCAATAAGTAATTCAAATAAATATTGCTAAAGTCATCCATAGCCCAAAAATCCGAGTAATCTAATAAGTATCAGAACCCAGATAAGAGAGGCAGATTCTATGAATCTTTCTAAATCTTTGGCAAACGCGATGCGTTACGTTTCGGAAGCAGCGGTGCGGATTTTTAGCCCCAGCGATGACAACTATCCAAATAGTGGAGTTCAACCTTTTGAAGGTACGCTCTCCAAAAACTCTAGATCGAGAAAATGAGCCGCCATTCAGCCAGTTTCTAGCGAGTTCCGCACAGGCATTCGGTTGAACAGTCAACAGTTAACAATTAACTGTTGACTGTTGACTGTTGACTGTTCAACTGTTAATAGTAATTGATAGGTTGAGTTTCATTTCGTTCTACCCAACCTATCAATTACCAATTACCCAAAATTGATTTAGGAAAAAGGCGATCGCACCACTGCCGATCGGCACAGTCAGATTGTCAATTCCCAGCTTGGAAACCGACTCCAAAGTAGCAGCAACTAAAGCTACAACAGCCGACACAGCCCAAGTTTGCCAAACTGCGCCTTGAACCGCCAGCAAAATCAAACTGCTAACAGCAAAACTCACCAAATACATAGTTGCAGAACCTTCCCAACTCTTCTGTATTCCCCAAACTCGATAAATATGTTTGCCGTATTTCTGGCCGATGACAGCAGCCAATCCGTCGCCCCAAGTCATCACTAAAATGCCCAAAGCAGCGTATTCCGGACGTTGCAGCGGCCAAAACCAAGCCACGAGAACGCTGATACTAACAGCATAGAAAAAAGTCCCCAAACTCTTGCGGTTGATACTGTTAAGACTGGGCAAAATCGGAACTTGGTAAGAAATTAGGGCGATCGCGCCTGCTAAAATTCCCGCCGAAATCCCCACCCAACCGGGTATTTCCAGCCACCACGCCAGCAAAATCACGTTCCCAGTACCGATGTGAACCACCTTCCGCGATACCTCCGGATCGACAGAAGTAAACCGATTTAACCCTTCAGCTACCAGTAAAATCAAACCCAGCCAGATACCCACGAGGGAAATTTGCAACCACACAGTCGGAATTTCAGAAAATATAGACACGATATTTAGGAAAAACTTATTTACATCAGGCACTATTTACTACTTTAGTGGAAAGCGCGATCGCTCTGTTCGGTGTTGAGAGAATTTTCAACCGTCGCTACGGTATAATTTACTCGCTCTCCTGTGGTCGGCTTTGGAGACAAAGTGAGTTAGTCTAATAAAATTAGTCGTTTGAAGTTTTGAGAGGCTCAGAGAATCTGATTACTATGCAGTATGTCTTAATTATTCATGAAGTAGAAAATTATGACGCTTGGAAACAGGTATTCGATCGTGCTGAAAGCATCCGAAAAGAAGCTGGCGAGCGCTCCTATCAGGTCTTAAAGTATGACAATGAACCCAACAAAATTGTTCATTTCTCCGCGTGGACATCAATCGCAGATGCTAGAGCGTTTTTTGAGTCGCCTAGACTGGTTAAAATTAGAGAAGAAGCAGGAGTTAAAGCTCCTGAGTTTATTTATCTAGACCAATTAGAGTCAGGAGTTTTGTGAAAGACCTATTTGTATAATGTAAGTTGTTCAAACTATGTGATTGTGTTTTGAGTATGTACGACGGTAGCTACTACCAGCTAATGGCTGAGTACAATTGCTGGATGAATCAAAATCTATATTCGGTCTGCTCGGCTATTCCTGATGAACAGCGCAAACAGGATATGGGTGCCTTTTTTAAGTCGATTCATGGCACTTTGAATCACTTACTGTATGGGGACAAAGCATGGATGGGTCGTTTCACTCTTCACCCATTTTCTGGTACCGTTATCGGTCAAGAACTTTATGCTGACTTTGAGGTTTTGAGAGCAGAACGGGAGACAACGGATCGGCAAATTATAGAATGGTCTAGACATCTTAATCCTGACTGGTTGAGTCAACCGTTTGAGTACACAAGCAATGTAGATGGTAAATGCCGCGTGCTACCGACTTGGGTTCTGGTGACACATATGTTCAATCATCAAACTCACCATAGAGGGCAAATTACCACACTCCTCAAGCAACTTGGCTACGACCCAGGCGTTACAGATATTCCGTGGCTACCCGCTATATCAATCGGATAATTTGTGGTTGTAAACCGACACGGCAGAAGACTCGGCGGTTAAAACCTCGTCTACACTTGCCTCTCGTCCCAGCAGAGGGGGACTCAAGAAAATCAAGAATTTAAACTTGTTTCGGTGGGTTTTGTCTGTATAAACGTGATTTTAACCCCCGACTTTTCAACTCTTGCCCTGTGAGTTTTGTGTGTATAGACGCGGTTTCAACCGCCGCGTATTCTGTAGAAATCCTACGCCTTCACAACTCCCCTTTTACCAACTCCCGCACCGCAGCAAAAGCCCTCCTCCGCCACTCGACGGGCAGCAGCGACAATCCCAAACCAGCCCACATTTTCGCCGCAGAAACAGACTCTCCAGCCCGCACCATCAGGCGCCCTTTTTCAGTTTCGCCCACCTCAATCAGCCGCAAACCTAGCGCTAATTGAGTTTCTGCAATCCTTTTGAGCCTGACTGTTTCCAACTTCTCGGAATCAAACTCGTAGCCTGTCAAATAGCGCAATTTATCGCTTAAATACGGAATTGCCCGATCGACTCCTTGCTGTCCTGGGTGAAATCTATACTCCATCAACAGCTCCGGCAAATAATAGCACTTTTTGCCCGCAATCGCAAGTCTCACAAACAAATCGTTATCTTCGCAATTTTGCCAATTCGGCCGCAGAAATCCGACTTCTTCCAGCGCGCGGCGGCGAAACAAAGTCGCCCCTATTTGCAAACTTTGTCTCAGAAAAACTGTGGAGAGCAAATCTTCAATAATTCCCGCCGACAACTCGGTGCGGCCCCAGCGCTGCGAATTGAGTTTAGTCTGATTTTCGTCAATATAATTATTAATGTCGATCACCCAGTGATCGGTACTGACAAAATCAATGCTGGGGTCTTTATCTAAAATAGCAGATGTCCGCTCTAGAAATTGCGCGCTCAGGCGATCGTCATCGTCAAACTTGATAAAATATTCGCCCCTTGCCGCCGCAAAGCCCGATCGCATATTATTACTCTTGCCGATATTCTGCGGGTGCCGAATGTAGCGAATCCCGCGATCGACAAATTCCGACATCAACAGAGGAGTGCTGTCAGTAGAACCGTCATCACAGATAATTAACTCAAAATCTGTATAAGTTTGATCTAGCACACTGGCGATCGCACAAGCCAGCAGATGCACTCGATTGTAAGTAGGAATGCAAACGCTAATTTTCGGCACTAACTTAGACCATTTTAGATTTTAGATTTTGGATTTTAGATTGCGGACAAAGGAAGACAATCATTTATTTTATTGTATTTTTAATATCTCCTAGATAACTAAAGCTTTCTCTCCTAGATCATAACTAAAGCCTTCTTACTTCCTCCTTCTTACTTCTTCCTTCCGTTACATCCGTTACATCCGTTAAAAAATCCGTTGCCGAACTTCTTTTTTTAACTCAAACGAGCCGTACATTCGAGAATTAACTTTTGATTCACCAAAGCAAAAGGCTGAATTTCCAAAGCGCGACGAAAAGCTTGAATAGCATTTATGTATTCTCCCAAGGCAGCGTAGCACAAACCTAGACCGTGCAACGCCCCAAAATGCACCGGGTTCAGTTTGAGGACGATTTGGCAGTCGTCGATCGACTTTTTATAATTTCCTTGGGTATAGTGAAGTACGGCGCGTCGGTTCCAAGCTTCAGCAAAATCCGGCGCTTCCGCAATCAGTTTCGTCAGCAAATCCAAAGCGTGGTGAACATCACCTGCATCCAGCGAAACTTGCGATCGCCTGAGAATTTGCATCCCATACTCACCCTTCTGGTTAAACCAACTGCGCCACAGTTCAGTAGTTGCCCGATCGCGCACGGTTTCGTCGGACTTTTTCAAGTCTTCGAGCAGGGCCTTAACAGATAATTCGTCCATAGGTGCGAAGATTGTTAAAAAGATTTTATCAATCAATTTTATCGCGCAAGCGGCAACTTTATTTATCCCACATCCTATGAAGATTTTGATGCTTTCCTCAACTTTTCCCTATCCACCAAGCCGCGGAGGAACTCAGGTAAGGACGTTTAATTTATTGCAATACTTGAGCCAGCGGCATGATGTAATTCTCGGCACTGTGCGATCGCCCGATGTCACCGACTCACAAATCGACGCATTGCACCAGCAAGTTACAGAATTAGCAGTTTTCGAGACTTCTACCACACTTTCAACCGGCATCGACGGAAAAATCCACAGATTCAGTCAATTTTTGTTGTCCGGGACGCCTCCGAACGTACTCTCAAGCTACTCCCAAGCAATGCAGAATTGGGCAGACGAATTGGTAACAGCAGGCAAATGCGATGCTGTCACCTGCGAACACAGCGTTAACGAGATTTACGTGCGTCCAGAATGGCGACAAAAAGTGGTGACAGTGGTAAATATTCACAGTTCCGTTTGGGGAACTTGCAGGGAAATGTTAGCAACCGGCACTTCGGAAAAACCCCTGCGCGATCGACTGAATTTACCGCTACTCGCCCGCTACGAAAAACGCTACTGTTCCAAATTCTCCCGCATTGTTGCGACAACATCCACAGACAGAGAGCAACTCCTAGAATTGCTGTCGCCTCCGGTTCGGGTGCGAGGAAAACCAGATTTTTTTGTACCTCCCATAGATGTAATTCCTAACGGCGTGGATTTAACTCAATTTCCGTACCGATCGATCGATCCGGGAGGACACACCTTAATTTTTGCAGGCGCAATGAACAATTTGCCCAATATTGACGCGGCGCGGTTTCTCAGTTTGCAAATACTGCCGCCTTTGCAGCAGCGGTATCCTGATGTCACCCTCACCCTAGTCGGGGCTTCGCCAGTCCCGGAAGTGCTCGCCTTGGGGAAACTCCCGGGAATTCAAGTAGTAGGTCGGGTGCAAAGGGTGGCAGAATATTTGCATCAAGCTGCTGTTTGTGTGGTGCCGATGCGGATTGGTTTTGGGATTAAAAATAAAACTTTGGAGGCGATGGCTGCGGGAACTCCCGTGGTTGCTAGCGATCGAGGTTTGGAGGGTTTAGCCGTCGATGGCGGGCTACAACTGATCAGGGCCTTGCGGGCCAACAAAGTTGAGGAGTATGTTGAGGCGATCGCCAGTTTGTTTGAAAATCAGCAGCTAAGACAGGAGCTCTCTGTCAACGCTCGATCGCTCGTTGAAAGCCAATACACTTGGGATATCATAGGTCGGCAGTACGATCAGCTATTGCAATTTTAAACTCTAAATTCTAAAATCTAAATTCTAAAATGGCATGATGGAACACAAAATTAACCCCTCAAAAAATCGAGCCTTACCCCCAGAAAATCGCAAAGTTGCTCCTCCTCCGACAAGACGCCGTCGCCAAACCCGACGCCCCAAAAATCTTCAAGAGTCCCAGCTTCTAATACCTACTCCCCCAACTCGCGCCAGATATCCCTGGAAAAGACTGATAGCTAATTTGACAGCCCTCAGCATCTTGGGTGGCTGTGCAGCTTTAATGGGAGGCGGCGCTTGGCTGAGTTATCAGCTAATTGTCGATCCCAATGGCAACAAGTTGATCTCTCAGTTTGTGCCGGAATGGTCGCGCCTGCCTACAGGTAGCAGAGATTCTATCCAAACTCTCGATCAAATCAAAGCCAGCATCCGCAAATTGGGATTCGTCACCGGAGAACCCCTGCCTCTTCCCGTCGCTCAATCCGGCGATAATTCTATTTCCGATTTGCTATTGCCGGTGATGGTAGAAAGAACTGTCAAGGCTTCTACTGTTTGCAAAAATCCTTGCCGTCAAATTGTCGAACTTCGGGTGTACAAGCGCGTGCAGCTTCCGGATCGCAGTTCCGATAAAGAGCAGTATTTTCAGCTAGCAAGTTCTGTGAACGTAGAAGGCCCTGCGGAATCTTTTGTCATGGCTTCTTTAGCTGACTCTACATCTGACAATCAAGCCTCGAATCAGTCCCTACCCCTAACAGAACTGCGCCGCTTTGACGGAAAGCCCCCCGCCTCGGGCATTTGGTTTAATGTCAGCGGTAAACTGGTGCGCGGCGACAAGAAAATTCCCTACGGACAAGTCGTTCGCTACAACCCCAGCCAAAATCATTTAATCTCGCTTTTGGATTGGGTAAGTGCGGCCGGACAACCGCCGAATTGGCAGCAAATTGTTAAGGGTTCAAATCCCCAGTTGGCGATCGACCAAACAGTTGGTTTAGAGCCGCAATTTACCCTTTATCAAATTGGCCCGCGCAAATTTTTGCCGAACCCCGTTCAGTTAACGGCGATTTCTTTAGAAGAAATTGCTTTGAATGACGAGACTTACAAAAATGGGCTGCGACTGGCGAAAAGCGGGCTGTGGTCTCCAGCATTAAATGTCATGCGTTTGGCGAAGGGGAAAGCCGGCAAAAATTGGCCCGCAGTCGCGCAAGCTCAGCTAGAAACGATCGAATTTCACGCTAAAATTACTCGGGCTCAGGCGATCGCATCTTGGGCCAGTCCCGGTCAACAAGTTCTCGCAGAATTGATCGACGGCCGCTGGACTGAAGCTTTGCAAGTATTTGAAGCCGATCCGAGCAACAGTCACGAAATAGCCACAACCCTCAAAAATGACGGCGGGCGGATCTGGAACCGCATAGACGCCGCCTTGAGAGTGAATGCCGCTGACGCCGATGTCAAGGCTTGGGGCGCCCTGATTGTAGCGTCTCAAGACGGAACTCGCGAGGCGATGAATTGGCTCGACCAGCAATCAGATACTGACAGCGAAACAAGAAGTCGAATTCGGAATTTAGTCAACAAACTTGAGGAAGCAGTTTCTCAGGCTGAAAGTTTAGAAGCCCACAAAAGTCAAATTATGGGTTCTGCTACTTTAATTAACAGTGTCAATCCCGCTGAGTGGCTGGAACCCGAACCTAACAACGAGTTAAAATTGGCGGGAGAACAAGTTTGGTATCAGGTGCAAGTAGCGAGTTTTTACGACGGTAGCCGTTGGGTTAATTCGCCTTTTTCAGATGTAGAAGTGCGCTCTTTTCCTGCTACTCAAGTCAAGTGGCTCTGGGGGCGGCTGGGCTTGCAAGCTGACCCCAAGATTAAGATTGAGGTAGCGATGGCAAACGGTCAACAAAGAGTTGCTGTGGGAACAGTCAAAGCAGTGCAAATTCAAGACGGAAGTCTGCGCTTGCTGGCGGCCGTTGACAAGCGATCGTGATCGGGCAGAAAGCATTCGGCAGAGGGAACAGTTCTAGACGCACTCTTGACACGAAGAAACCGGGTTTTTTTACCGTTTCTGCCGATTGCAACAGAAGTATTTTCGTAAAAAAACCCGGCTTCCTTCCACCCGTCGGTCCAAAACTAGGAATAAGGAAAATGCTTTCTTCTCCCCCTCGCGTAAGTAACTCCGAAAGAGGCGCAATCTCAAAACTCTTCCCCTCCCCACTTATCGCTCTTGGACAACAATGCAGACAAAAATTTTGTTAATTAATTAACACAACTTGCGAACAAAAAAACCAGATATCTCAAATTGCGCCCTTTTTAGAGAGTGCTGCAATCATCTGCCGTTTCACCGCTTTAGCCCAAAGCTCAAACTCCAAACTGTTGATATTCTGAATTCTCACTTCCTCAACAGGCTGAGTTGGGGCTTCTTTCTGTGCTGTAGTCTCCATTGTTTTTTTCCCTCGTCCCAAAAAATGTTAGTAGTCGATCGCAAACGGTTAGCATCATACATCTATTTTAATAACTAATTCTTGCAATTAATTACACTAAAGGCAGAGAATTTAACCATCAAATGCAGTAAATACATCTAGATTATGCAATTTACGAATTTAATGTAAGAAAACTCTATAACCATTGTTATATATAGGTTTTTCCTGACATTAAAATTTTACAATTTACATTGTATGGCACTATCAAACCAATGCTTATGTTAGTAAACTCATTTTTAAATGAATGTATTGGCATATACAGCAGAAAATAATTTTATTGAATTCACATAGTGCCGTAAAGCCGATCGCCCGCATCTCCGAGTCCGGGTACAATATAGCCGTGCTCGTCCAAACACTCGTCAACTGCCGCCGTATAAATCTGCACGTCAGGGTGTTGTTGGTGAAAGTGCTTAAGTCCCTCCGGTGCCGCCAGCAAGCACAAAAATTTAATAGACTTGGGATTAACTTCTTTCAGCCTATCTACTGCCGCGACTGCTGAATTACCAGTAGCCAACATCGGATCGACAATTAAAACATCTCGCTGTTCGATATCCTGGGGAACTTTGAAATAATATTCGATCACCATCCGAGTTGTCGGATCGCGGTACAAACCAATATGTCCTACCCTCGCAGACGGAATCAGCTCTAAAATACTATCTAACAGTCCCTGACCGGCGCGCATAATGGAAATAATGACAATTTTCTTTTCTGCAGCCAGCACCGGTGCATTCATTTTGGCGATCGGCGTTTCTATTAGTTCGTATTTTAGCGGCAAATCTCGCGTCACTTCATAGGCTAGCAGCATTCCAATCTCTTTCAGCAGTTGGCGAAATTTCGCCGTGCTCGTTTGAGTTTGCCGCATGAGAGTTAACTTATGCTGTATCAAAGGATGGTCGATGACAGTAACTTTAGCACTCATTTTTTTGAATAATTAATTTGCTTTATTCTAACTGATCAGTCATCGAGGCATTCTTGACGCAAAAAAAACAGATTTCTGCAGCACCCGCGTCCTGGACTACTTATATTAAACCCCTATTGAAAACACAAATACCGCGCGAATAAAATTCGATCCTACAATTGCTTTCGTCCGCCCATGGCAACACTAAGTATGCGAGGTTGAAAAATCGACAAATATGTCATTATCTCGTTTCCTCTCCTTCCTACACTCTTCCTAAGAACGCATATCCGGGCCCAAAAGCCTCCCCACTGGTTTCGCTGTCTCGCGCTCCATCCAAGCCCATTAACACATATCCCGAGTTTCGCGCCGAAATTTTCCGGAACTTTTACCAACAGATATGAATCTTAAGAAGTATCAACAGAAAACATATTTTTTCGATTAATTCACTAATCGAAAAAACCTGACTAGGAAGTCCATATGAGGTTATAAGCTTGGCTTGACTGGCTTTTCATCTTTCAACATGAAGGCGGTTCTATCCAACTTTAAAACCCATTACCGAAATTCAGTTCCATTTTTTGAGGGTGCTCCTAACACACAACTGAACTTATTAAGGAGAACATCCATGAAGTTTGTAAAACTATTGCTAGCTACGGCATTAATGACGGCTTCTATCAGCCCGGCCTTGGCTGATCCTGCCGTTCAAATTTTAGGTGCAAGCTATGGCGGTAGCGGTTGCCCTGATCGCTCTGCCAGCGTCAGTGTCAGCCCCGACGGTCAAGAACTCACCATCCTATTTGATAAGTTTGCAGCCCTGGGAAATGTCTCAGCAGAAACCCGAAAAAGCTGCAATCTGAGCATTCCCATCAAAGTACCCCAAGGCTTCCAAATTTCTATTTACGATGCTGATTATCGCGGCTACGTTGCTCCTAAAACCACAGGCAACCTGCGAGCAGAATACTTTTTCGCTGGAGCCCGCGGCCCAGTTTTTAATCGGAATTTGAGCGGCGAAACTAACTACAATGTTCGAGATAGCTTAGCCACTGTAGCTAATGTTTGGTCTCGCTGTGGCGACAGTGTAAATATGCGAGTAAATGCTTCGATGACAGCCCGCGGTGCCGGCACGGCAACCGTTGACTCCTTCGATTTAGCTCATCGCGGTTTAGTTTATCACGTCAAATATCGCACTTGCCGCTAAGCAGCTTGTGGCGAGTGTAGTGTGAGGTATAGTTTTCAGGTTTAAATTTTGAATTTTAAGTTGGAAGAGGGAATAATTTTCCCTCTTCCTTCTTGCTTCTTGCTTCTAAAACACAGTGCCGTCACTTTCAATCTGAATTGGGGGCCCTCCACCAGCCCTCAATTCGCCCGCAATTTTCCGCCCCGCCGCCCAAGTTCCTCCTTGCAAAATCTTCACCAGCGGCAATTCTGTCGCACTCAAATGCAGCTTTTCTCGAATAGCTGCGGCAATTTTATCTAAAAGATTGACAGTGAGCGATCGCCATTCTACTATAACTTCCGAACCCGGCAAGTAACTCTGCTCAAAAATAGCCGAATCTTTTGCCTGCAGCAGCCCGATATCCAAACACAAACCGCCGTTACGATACTCCGGCAATCCCGTTAACTCATCCAATCCGGCGACTTCTAAACCCAGTTCTTGCAGCGGTTCCAACAGCGAATAAGTCAACCACTGCGATAGTTTGTGAAACGGCACGAATTCATCTCCCAGATTTTCTCCTGTCAAAGCTCGATGCCGCCAAACATCGCCTAAATTAACACCGGCAATTGCATATCTTCCCGGCCAAATTTCCCCAAAACCCGTCAAAACAGCCTTCAATACTTCAGAAGCATTCACCGTTTTGACTCCAGAAACCCGACTGTCGAGCAAGTATTTTGCCAAATTGCCGGGACGGGGGTTTTCGCTACCAAACAATAATGGATGCTGGCAAACCGCATTTCCCAAACGCTGCAATAATTCTAATCTGCCTGTTAAACCCACTAGCGGATTGTCTCGACTTACCTGAAATCCTGCCGCTAAGGTTTCTAGTTTTAATTGAGAAAGTCCCCGGGAATCAGCTTGCCAAGGAAAATCGGGATTGCTGGAAAAAATACCTTGACAAAACATCCGAAAAGTGGCTACCGCCAACCCTTCAGAACGGCGGTAAACTTCTCCGGTTTCTGCTTCGCAATACTGCCAATTTCCACCGGCACCGGCATCGAGCAAAACGCTGACAATTGCTAAATCAAATTTGATCTTAGCTTGCTCTATGAGTGTAAATTCTGCTAAAGCTGCATCCAATTCAGCGATTCGCCGCAAGTTGCCCGCTTCAAAATGCCGCCAGCGACTGTGGAAGGGAATGTTAAAATCGGGATACTGTTGGCGCGTTGTGTCGATTACATAATTTGCTGCTTTGTCGAGTTGGGATAAATCGACGCGGAAGTAGCAGAGTTTATTTTCCGAGGCTAAATCAAAAAGCCGATCGCACTTTTGGCGAATCGCAGCCGGCGTTCTCAGATATTCTACAGTCTCAAGTTCAATATTGTGCAACTTCATGCAACCAAACACCGATAAACATCGTTTTCTTGAAAAAAGTCAAACTGACTATAATCTAAAAGATTATCTAAAATCGCATTTTTATCGATTTTTATCAGTTTATATTCCCACTTCGACCCGCTGACTTCGCGTTTTATTTGATCGGAAACTATGACCGAATTTCTTTCTCTACCAGGAGATACTATTTTACTTAAATCTTCCAGTCGGTCGGCTATATGAATATCTTTTCCGTAAGTGCAAGACCTAAATATATATAAATTTCCCTTAGCAACTCCCACCGACAAGCCGCAAGGTATTTGATTGGCGTGAATAAACAGTTTCCAATTCTCGCACAAACTTTCCATTGCCGCTAACGCTGAGTGAGATTCCGGGAAAGTCAACAAATGCGAATCCCCAACAATACTCCGAATCGTACCGCCGTATTCTTCGCAAATTGTTTTTTCAAAAGTATCAAAGTTGGTGAGCAAATATTCCACGTCTTTGATAGAATTAGATTCTTGATAAGCAATAAAACCTCTCAAATCTGCTTTAATTATTGCTTGATTTTTTATAATTCGCGTTTTGTAACTTTGGTCAACTTTGTAAACTTTTTCAGGTTCGCTCATTCCTTTTAAAGAAAACTCGTTGACAAAAGACGTTTGCACTTCTGCTTTGTTGAGCGCCAGCCATGCTGCTTGGGACAAATATATTTCATCTGGCGGAGTTACTGATTCTATGCGCGCTGTTAAATTCACCGTATCGCCAAAGATATCTTTATCTTGATGCAAGACATCTCCTAATGTAATGGACACGCGGATAGCCAATCGTTCGTCGTTCGCCTTGCTAGATTGTTGCGATCTCAATTCTTGCTGCATTTCTAGGGCTGCTACAGCCGCTGCTGTGACGCTGGGAAAAATCATCCAAAATGAATCACCTTCCCCTTTAATCACGCTGCCTTCATTTCGGGTGCTAATATCTGAAATAAAAGTTTTATGCTCGTTTAACAAACTACTTAAGTCCGACTGAGATAATTTTTTGACTCTGACGGTATATCCGCAAATATCTGTTTTTACGATCACAGTTGAACGCAAATTAGCCATAACCTACCCTGACTGATCAAAAACCAGCAATAAATTTTATTTAGCAAAGACGCGATTGTTCGCGCCCGATCGCTCGCGTCTTTGCCCTCTCAATCTCCTAAATCGCGTCCGATCGCTTCTGCAAGAATTGTAGCATCTGGCACAGGGTCTGGCGTGTAGTAGCCAGCGGCTTTTTTGGCGACGATTTCGACTTGTGCGTCTGCTGGAATCCAATCTTCAGGAATGGGGATACGATCGACCACCTGAATGCCAGAATTGATAATCGCATTGTATTTCATATCGCTCATAGAAACTAAACTGTCAATTCGAGAGATCCCCAACCAGTGCAGCACGTCGGGCATTAGTTCTTGAAACCGCATATCTTGAACTCCCGCAACGCATTCAGTTCGAGCAAAATAGGCATCAGCTCGATCGCCGCCTTCCTGCCGTTTTCTGGCATTGTACACCAAAAACTTAGTCACTTCCCCCAAAGCTCTCCCTTCCTTGCGGAAGTAAACAATTACCCCAGAACCGCCGGATTGTGCCGTTTGGATGCAAATTTCCATCCCATGTACCAAATAAGGGCGGCAAGTGCAGATATCCGAACTGAAGACATCAGAACCGTTGCATTCATCGTGTACCCGTACCGCCAACTGCTTATCCGGGTCAGAAATATTCGCGACATCGCCAATAATATAAACCGTAGTTCCGCCAATTGGTGGCAAGAAAACGTGTAAGTCCGGCCGCGTCACTAAATCCGAGAACATTCCCCCTGTTTGCTCGAACAGAACACGGCGGAGGAAGCTTTCTTGGGCGCCGATCCGCCTAGCAATTCCCGGCAAATACCAAACCGGGTCGATCGCAATTTTAGTTACTGCTAAATTGCCACCTGCTTTGACTATTTTGCCATCAATTTGCACTCGTCCCTTAGCGATGGCATCTTGCAATTCCGGCATATTAATGTGAGCTTTAGTGACAGCAATCGTCGGTCGAATATCATATCCCTGCTGTAAAAATGAAGTATAAATTTCGCTGACCAAACCCCCAAAGGGATCGAGAGAAACAATCAAATTGGGATCGCCCCAACTCGGGTGCGGCCCGATGTGTGCGGCCGGAGAGGTGTTGGTAAAATCGGGGCGGTGATCTGCTTGGAGTGCGCCGGAAGCAACTGCTAGCGCGCGATAAACAGAGTAGGAACCCGAATGAGTGCCGATCGCATTCCGGTGAGACGATTTGGTGAGGCTACCAATCACAGGCCCCCGTTTCAGGGGATCGATTTCTCCCCAGTAAATGGGATGAGATTTTGTGCCGGATCTGTGGGGATGGGATGTTAAAACTATATGCTTGGGTTTTGACACAGTTGTTTTTGGCTCTTGCTATAGACGTTGCTGTTGGTTGTAAGCCGAATCGCAATCTGAAACAGTGATTCATCATACCAACAGTACATACCTCAAGGGTTGACACAATCGCGCTACACACACACAACCCTTTCTCGGCTTGGGTTTCAGGATAACAGGAGGTTTTCCTCGGATTTGATATAAGTCCTGAGTTAAATCTTGGGCAGTATAGCCAACACCAAAGACAGCACAACTGCCAAACGCCAACTTTGAAGTTTTAACAAAAGCGAAAAAAAAAGATTTGAGATTCTGGGTCGCCGACGTGCAGCCAATCTCAAATCTCAAATCTCAAATTTCAAGTCGAATATTTTTGCTCAAAACGCCTTAATTCCGGCTTTGAGGGTGACAGAATTCCATGAAAATTGCCTCACCTTCGTTGCGCGAGTCCAATTCCTGCGCTGCCCGCTTGAGATAGTTTTCCGACAGCAAGCGCCTGGAAATTTTGTGCGGTATGAACCAGCGATGGCGCCACCGCAAACAAAGCGAATAACCCACCGCTTCGGGGAAAGAATAAGTGGACTGTCGCCGAATTTCCAAACCAGCAAGTTCTCCAGCTTTACTCAGAGTTTTGGGACTGAATTGTATGAAGTTGCGGGGAAAATAAGTGCTGTGCCAGCGCCAGCCGAGCTGCCGCGCCGATTCGCAATCAGCATTCGGCACAGCCACCCAAATATAACCGTTTGGTGCCAGCAACTGCCTCATGCAGTCGAGTGTTTGCGTGGGCGAAGGTGTTGCCATCAAAACATGAGAACAGGTTATGACATCAAACTTTTCATCCGTACCATGTTGTGCGATATATTCTTCCAAAGTGCCTGTAAAAACATCGAGTCCGCTATCGCGGGCTGCCGCCGTAGCCGATACCCCAGGATCGACGCCTTTAACTTCAACTCCCAGCTTTTTTAAGACTTGAAGAAAAGAACCGCCACCGCATCCCACGTCCAACAACCGCTTGCCTACAGGGATAGGAATGTGTCGGTACTCGCCCCGCTGCCTTGCTTCTTCAACTACTCGTTCCTCATCCTCAACGGAAGTAGTGTAGCACAGATAATCTGGGGGATAATATGAAATCAATTCCTCCCATGTAGGTTGGGGATTGAGAAATCCCAAGCCGCAATCATCACAGCCGCCAACCGACCATTTCAGTGGTTCTTTAGGGGCATCGGAAGTGCCAGCTTGGTTGAGGAAACGGATATTTTGTGAATTGCAAACCGGGCAATTTTTCAGTTGTAGCATGGTAGCTTTTCTAGGATTTTAACAATCTGTTACAAGATAGACCGATCGACTGGTGAAAAATTTAGGCTACAGGTAGTTTTACTGAATAGATGCTTGGTTTCCCGATCGAATTTTTAGCCTAATGGGATATAGTAATTTATTATAACTACTTCTTAGCATCACGACGAACTATTTTTCAGTAGATTTATAATAAGTGGTATAATTTTAAACCTAGATTAAAAAAATTGAGATTTTCAGCAGCAACTGCGCTGTCAATTTTAAATCTTAAATGCACTATTTTTGCTCTCAACAGCTTAATCTCAGGTTCCAGGATGGCAAAACTCCATGATAATTGCCTCGCCTTCGTTGCGCGAGTCCAATTCCTTTGTCTTCCGCTTGATCAGTTCGTCATTAATAAGTAAGTTGGTAACTTTGTGCGGTACAAACCAGCGATATCGCCGCCACAAACAGATCGAATAAATCAGCGACTCTGGCAAAGAGTAGGTATAATTTCGCTGAATTACCAAACCCGCCTTTTCTCCGGCTAAACCCAAGGTTTTTGGAGTGTAATTGATCAAATATATAAGGATAATCGGTACTGTGCCAGCGCCAGCCCAGCTTGCGCCCGTATTCGCTATCAGCATTCGGTACAGCTACCCAAATGTAACCGTTTGGTGCCAGCAACTGCCTCATACCATCTAGTGTTTCAACGGGAAAAGGCGTTGCCCCCAAAACGTGGGAACAAAGTATGACATCAAACTTTTCGTCACTACCATTCTTAGCAATGTATTCTTCTACAGTGCCTGTGAAAACATCGATACCGCATTCCCGGGCTGCTGCTGCTGAGGAACTAGGCTCAATTCCTGCCACCTCAACTCCGAGTTTTTTGAAGACTTGAAGAAAAGAACCTCCGCCGCATCCTACGTCTAACAACCGCTTGCCTACAGGGATGGGAATGTGTCGGTATTCATTGAGTTCTTTTGCTTCTTTTACTACATCTTCTTCATCAGAGACGTAAGTGTTATAGCACTGCCAGCCCGACGGGTAATAATCGCTCAATTCATCCCATGTAGGACGGGGATTCACGAATACTAAGCTGCAGTCTGCACATCGGTCAACTGGCCATTTGGGAGGCTCTTTCGGTTTGCGTGCAGTGCCTGCCATGTACTGGTAGCTGATATTCTTGGAACTACAAACCGGGCAGTTAGTGTATTTTTGCATGATGGGGTTTCTAAATTTGTACACTTTTTAATGGCTGTAGAGCAACCATAACTTTTGACGATTTGTTGGGCAGGTAGAATGTACGCCTGCTGTGGCGATCATCGCCAACTAGATTTATTTGCATTCTCAGTATTCTAGATAATCGGCTTGTTTGCGTAAGATGACTTAAAAAGTGAGGATCTACTATTTGTCGTGTCAGGGTTATACTGAGAATGTAGCCGGGCGCACAAATGCCACCAATCGCCTATTAACGATGCTTTTTGGTCGCATTTTTTGGGGGCGCTGAAGTATTAATCTAAAGATTAACTCATAAATTGAATGTTGCCAAGTACCTCTACTTATTTGCTAAAAAATGCTGGCGTGCCGATGTCTATCTCTGAGGCGCAATCGATCGCACTTAACCCCAATCGGGCCTCCGTCACACACACTGGCGAGGGTGTGTGTTTGGTGGATGTGAAAATTGCAGCGGGTACGATCGCCCAAATTATCCCAGCAGGTACAAAACCTGTATCCTCCTCTGGAGATATCCCAGTTGTAGATTTGCAGGGCGGCTTAGTTTGGCCTTGTTTTGTGGATATGCACACCCATTTAGACAAAGGCCACATTTGGGAACGATCGCCCAATCCCGATGGAACTTTTGCCAGGGCGATCGACACAGTACGCGCTGATGCCGAAAAAAACTGGAATGCAGACGATGTTTACCAGCGAATGCAGTTTGGCCTCAAGTGCAGCTACGCCCACGGAACCAAAGCCATCCGCACTCACATCGACAGTGCGGGCGAACAGGGAACCGTTAGTTTGGGAGTATTTGAAGCGCTGCAAACCGAATGGGGCGATCGGCTAATTTTGCAAGCAGTTTCCCTAGTTTCCCTCGACTATTTTTTGACACCAGCCGGCGAAAAACTAGCCGACAAAATTGCCCAAATCGGCGGCATACTCGGCGGCGTCGCCTACATGAATCCCGATTTAGACAAACAACTCGATCGCGTCTTTAGCTTAGCCCAAGAACGCGGTTTAAACCTCGACTTCCACACCGACGAAACCGACGATCCAGAATCAGTAACACTGCGGGAAGTAGCAAAAACGGCTATTCGCCATGAATTTAGCGGTCAAATAATCTGCGGGCACTGCTGTAGTTTAGCCGTACAACCACCAGATTTAGTAACAGAAACTTTGACATTAGTCAAGGCAGCAAATATTGGCATTGTCAGCTTACCGATGTGCAACCTTTATTTGCAAGACAGACAATCTGGGCGTACACCGCGCTGGCGGGGAGTGACGCTGCTGCACGAACTAAAAGCAGCAGGAATTCCCGTTGTAGTTGCTAGCGACAATTGTCGCGATCCGTTTTACGGATTTGGCGATCACGATGTTTTGGAAGTCTTTAATATGTCAGTCCGCATAGCCCATTTAGATAGGCCTTGGGAAGATTGGCCGCGAACAGTCACAACAACACCAGCAGATTTGATGGGATTGCCGAATTTAGGACGAATAGGAGTTGGTTTACCCGCAGACTTGATTTTATTTAAGGCGCGGAATTTCAGCGAATTGTTATCTAGGTCGCAGCGCGATCGCACAGTTTTGCGGCAGGGTAGAGAAATTGATACAACATTGCCCGATTACCGCGAACTAGACGACTTGTTGTAAGTTAGGTAAGGTGCGTAAGGCGCACCCTACTTCTCTTCTCTTCTTTTCTCTTCCTTCGTGTCCTTTGCGTCTTCGCGGTTCGTTCAAAAAAAATCTCTTTCACAACGGATTCTTGAAAGTTGCCATCTTGTCAATCTGCAACGGATTTGATATAAATATAAACGCTGATGCGATCAAGGGTGTTTTAAGTGAAAGCAGTTATTTTATTATCGGGAGGGCTGGATTCCTCAACAGTTTTGTATCAAGCCAAGGCCGACGGCTGCGAGTGTTACGCGATTTCCTTTGACTACCAGCAAAGACATCGGCGGGAGTTGGAATTAGCAAGGGCGATCGCACTTTCGGCCGGTGTTAAGGCACATCAGATAGTAAACTTTGACCTGACGCTTTGGGGCGGTTCGGCTTTGACGGATAATGAGATTGAATTGCCGATCGATCGCAATCTGGCAGAAATGTCCCAAAACATCCCCAGTACCTACGTTCCTGCTAGAAATACCATCTTTCTCAGTTTTGCCCTCGCCTACGCAGAAACTCTACAAGCCCAGCGAATTTATATCGGCGTCAACGCTTTAGATTATTCCGGCTATCCCGACTGTCGCCTCGATTACATCCAAGCCATGCAGGAAGTATTTCGGTTAGGAACAAAGCAGGGAAGAAAAGGAGAAGCTATTAATATTATAACACCTTTGATCGAACTTAAAAAAACAGAAATTATTCAATTAGGCAACAAGTTGGGAGTGCCTTGGGAGCAAACTTGGTCTTGTTATGCAGGCGGCGAAACTGCCTGCGGTGTTTGCGATTCTTGTCGGCTGCGGCTGGCTGCTTTTGAGGAACTGGGGTTGAAAGATCCGGTGCCTTACGGTTAAACATTACTTACGCACGGGTGGTCAAAAACCGGGTTTGCTATAATACATTACAGATGGCAGAAGCGACAAAAAACCCGGTTTCTTATGAATGCAATCGATCGGCTCACTCCAGAACAAGAGGCTTTGATTCCGGTATATCGGGAGAAATGGAGAGCGATCGCACTTTCTACCGAACCAATCGATCGGCAAAAAGCTGCAGAAGCGGTAACAGCAGCCTACGCATTGTTAGGTAAAAAACCACCTCTCATCCTTTTTTGCGATAGTCCTTATGCGTCGTTTCATCCTACTTTTAGTCAAATGGAAAGTTTGTTTTGGAATGACCCGTGGCAGCAACCGGATGGGCTACTGGATTGGCAACTGGATTTGCAACTGGATTGGCAACTGCGCAGACAACTTACCACACTTTTAGGGAAGCATCACCTGAAAAGTAAATTAGTTAGAAGATTGAACCGTGAATTGCTAAATCCAGAGATACAGGAATTAGAAGTGCAACTGATGCGTCAATTAGAAAGTCAACTAGCATACCAGCCGATTACCTACTTTCCATCAGAAAGATTAGCTCATTACTTTCCATCAGGAATATTAACTGGTTTGGGCAGTTTTTTAGATTTTTATATTTCGGTGTTAAATTGCCCTTACAATAAAAGAAAATGGTCTATATATCAGTCTTTAGCCAAGTATTGTGGCTGGATTGTTCCTTTTAAGAGGGTTTGCTTTATCTGCGATCGTCCTACAATTCTTTCTTTCGACAATCAACAACGACTGCACGCTGTAGGTTCTCCAGCTATTCTGTTTAAAGATGGCTTCAAAGTGTATGCAGTTAATGGGGTGAGAGTGCCGGAACTATACGGAAAACAGCATCCTTCTCAATGGCGTGCAGATTGGCTTTTATCAGAGAGAAATGCAGAAGTAAAACGAGTTTTAATTCAAGGCATTGGTTACGCTAGAATATGTCAAGAGTTACAAGCAACTGAATTAGACTCTTGGCAAGAATACACGTTACTCAAAATTGATATAATGGAGATTTTTGAGGGTGCATGGGGTTATGAGGAGGAAAAGCATATGCACTTATTAAACATGACTTGTCCTAGCACCAGATACATTCATGCACTTCGAGTTCCCCCTGACATTACATCCGCAAGAGAGGCAATTAGTTGGGTAAATTGGGGAATCGATCCAGAAGAGTTTTCCCTCCAAACTTAAGTTATTATAAAGAGAAATTAAGTATTTTGACTCATTCACTCTCTACACTTTGTTCTTAATCTCGATACTCGGCCTTTAAATCAAAATCTCAACTAGAAAATTTCGCCACACCTCTCAACCCGTTATTCGATCGCCCTTTGCCCACAAATTCCCCATCCGCTGCTGCAACTTCACCCAAAGTTCGATCGCGCGCAGCCCCATCCAGCAACTGAATTTGAATTTGATCCAACCGCGACCCGCACACAGAAACCACCGTAAGTTCCGCATTTTCGCTGCACCAAACTTCCCCAACAGCCGGCATTCTTTGCAACTGATAACTCAGAAAACCTCCAATTGTCTGATATTCGTCAGTTACTGGTAAATCCAAATTCAATATTTGATTCACATCATCTACATTTAACTGCGCTTGCACTAAAAAAGTGCGATCGTCCAATACTTGCAAAGCAATTTCTTTACTGTCGGGCGACTCGTAGCTGCGGCCGATAATTTCCGCAATCAAATCACTCAGCGTCACTAACCCGGAAATGCCGCCAAATTCATCGACGACGATCGCAATTTCTTCCGACGAACTCTGCATCAAAGGCAGCAGTTCCCCCAGCAGCATCATCTCCGGCACAAACCTCACCGAACGCATCCAAGTTACAATTTCCGTGTCGGGAGATAGCAAACCTTCAGCTAAGGGTTTCGCAAGTTGTTTGAAACCAATAATGCCAATAATATCGTCTAAAGAATCTCCCGTCACGGGATAGCGGGAATGGTTGGAAATTGCCATTTCGTCGAGCAAAGTTTGAAAGGTAGCCGTCTTCGGAAGTGCGATAATGTTCGGCCTCGGCACCATTACTTCTTCTACCCAAACTTCGCCAAATTCAAACACGTTGTTGAGCAATTCTCGCTTTTCTGCTTCCAAGCCGCTGGATTCGCTGGAAGTAGCTATAATTAATTGCAGTTCTTCGGGAGTAACCGGCCGATGTCTTAGATCGTATTCGATGCCCGCAAACCGCAAAAGCGATCGAGTAGATTGATTGAGAAGCGACACAAAGGGCTTGAACAAACGGGCAATCAATAAACTCGGAGGCCCTAAACTTCTGGCTAGCTGTTCGGAATGCAGCAACGCTACAGATTTGGGAAAGAGTTCGCCCAGTACGATTTGCAGGTAAGCTAGCAACAAAAAAGTTACTATTGGTATGCTAAAAGAATGGGCGATCGCAGACTTGATGTAAATTGGCAGTGGCAAATAGCCGATCGACATTCGGACTAGCACGGCGATCGTCTCTTCCCCAATCCAGCCCAGAGCTAAACTAGAAAGAGTGATTCCCAACTGCATTGTCGAGAGCAATCGCTCAATACTTTGCTGCAAAGATTGCACAGTTAGAGCTGCAATGTCGCCAGCCTCTACTAACTGATTGATGCGCGATCGGCGTACCGTCACCATCGAAAACTCAGCCGCCACAAAAAAAGCATTAATCGCAATCAGCAACAGCACTGACAGCAACCGCGACAGCACCTCTGTCCAACTCATCGCGGGTAAATCAGATATCTCCTGCACTCTCGCCCCTAAAAGTGACACAATGCTCCCTAAAAAAACTTTCTCGATCAAACGTGAGAATCCCTTTGGAGGTTTTGCTCCTTTTGTTTTACTTCGCCACTGGAATGCCAGATATTTGCAACTGAAGTTTTTGACCTGGATAATCTGTCAGCGTCAACGAAACTTCCTTAGCATTTTCCAGCAAAGCTGTGGGAATACTCACCGTACCGTAAAACACCTGCCCGTTGGGGGGGAGTTCCGACGGCAAATCTTCGGCAGTCGCGCTCAGGGCCCGGCCACGATCGTCAGTGACGTTCAAGAAACTGTAGAGAAACCTCACAGCTTGGGAGCCTTCATTTTTCATGCTCACGTCTAGCAGCATGGAATTGTTGCGCTGACTGGCCGCGCTCACTTCCAAGGTTATTCCCCCGTCGCGACTGTTCAGAGGGAACTTGGCGCTGGCATTTGGCGCGGCCGGTTTTTTGGCCGTGGCTGGTTTAGAGCTTGCCTTGTCTGCTTTAGTATTTGCCCCGGCCGTTGTTTTGTCTGGATCGCGACCTTCTACCCGCGCTTTGACGGTTGTGAGAATGTCTTTTTCTTTCAAAATGCTTACTTGGTCTTTGCTAGCCTGAGTTCCCTGCTTGCCGCTACCAGCATTGTTGCTGGGGCGAATATCGGGTTGAGTCGTTCCTTTCAAGGCTTCGCGACCTATAGTAAATCCCCAAACAGAACTCGTCACGCCTGCTCCAAACATCAGAGCGAGCAGAATTAGAGTCAGCACTACTGTCGAATTCACTGCCATTGCCTATAACGTTTATGCCGAGTCGTAGAAACTGCTTTGTCCGGTCGATCGGCTTCAGCACAACGGCTAACAGGCGATCGGGACTCAGCAGATCTAAAGATTTTGATTTTTGTTCTCTAGTTCTAGCACGGACTGAGAAATTATGTTATCATTCATTTTTAGTTAGATCGAACAAATCGATTTAACGGCAGTTGGCCGAGCGGTTTAGGCAGCGAACTCATAATTCGCCCCAGGCAGGTTCAACTCCTGCACTGCCGATTTAAAATCAATCACGACGCTCCACGCTCTGGCTAAAAACCAGGTTTCTTCCCAGATACCAGTTTTGGAAGGATTGCGGCTAGAAACCGGGTTTCTACGAAAAATTTGCGACCAGTAACGAAAAATATCCGAATAAAGTAGGTTTGTGATTTCGTAAGTGCGATCGCCAACTAGAAATTTGGTCGATCGCAATCTGTTAAGCTCGCACTGCACTCGGAAAATTATTATTCTGATAAAGGTCAACAATATCAACCTTTAATTAACTCCACTCCGTCGCGCCCGTCGAGCTCTTGAACGTAAACCTTAACTTGTTCTTCCTTTGCAGTCGGCAACTTTTTACCCGTAAAATCCGGCTGAATCGGTACTTCTCGGTGGCCACGATCAACTAATACCGCCAACCAAATTTTCTCCGGCCGCCCGTAATCATTTACCGCATTCAAAGCCGCTCGAGTCGTTCTGCCCTTATATATAACGTCATCTACCAACACCACAGTTTTGCCCGTCAAATCGAAAGGAATTTCTGTTTTAGCCGGTGTCCGCATCGCAACTCGATCCAAGTCATCTCGGTAAAACGTAATATCCAAAGCGCCCACGGGTACTTTGACTTGTTCGAGAACTTCAATTTGATCGGCCAAAATTTGAGCTAAAGGCACTCCTCTACTATGAATGCCCAACAGCACTAACTCCGAGGGATTCCCGGATTTTTCGACAATCTGGGAAGCGACGCGGGTGAGAGTGCGCCTCACTTCATCAGGGGATAAAATTTTGATAATTTTAGTCATGGGTTGCTGCGAGCTAATTGTTGGCTGTTGGCGGATCGAACAATTTTAGATTTTAGATTTTAGATTTTAGATTTTAGACTGACTTGACAAATGAGACATCTTGCATTCATTCGCTCTCCATCGCAAAATATCTGCGTTTATCTGTGTTTATCTGCCATTATCTGCGGTTTATTTATCAATCAAAGATTTGTGCAATTGCTCGTCTATGAATCTGGGAGTGGAACGATTTGGGATTTGAGCTTTGAGATTTTAGATTGACTTGATAGATGAATCTGGGGGTGGGAACTACTAACGTCAAAACTTTTTTGGCTCTCCCAGACTCCTGTTGAGAGCTTGTATCTGTGGTCGGGTGCAGTCAGCAGTTACCGGCTCAAACATAATAAGCTATAAACAAGCAATGATAGTCCCAACCAAATCAGAAAGCAATACCGAGTTAATTGCAATGCTTGGCAAATTAGCGGCGCTGTGATAGGGTGAATCGGCTCGCCTAACAGCGGTTTGTGTTTGAGAACTCCGCGATAGGAATTAGTACCTCCTAGTTGCACTCCCAAGATGGCGGCGTAAACGCACTCGCTCCAACCGGAATTGGGACTGGCATCTTTAACAGCATCTCTCTGACAAATTTGCCAAATGTAAATCGGTTTGCCCGATATAACGGCTAAAGTAATCACTGTTAGCCGGCAAGGAATCCACGTCAGCACGTCTTCTAGTTTGGCGCTAAACCATCCTAAATCTGTGTATGGCGCTTCTTTGTAGCCGATCGTAGAATCTAATGTGCTGGCTGCTTTGTAAGCGATCGCCAAGGGGACTATAGCACTCGCCCACATCGAGTTAGGATCGATCAGGGAAGCGGTAACACTTAATAATAGATGTGGCAGAGCGAACCCAAGTAAGGCATAAAATAGCGGTGCTGTCACACCATCGACTGCATTCTCTGTTACAGTTTCTAACAATGCTCGCAGAATTTCTGGCTCGGATAAGTTTTCGGTATCCCGGCCGACGTAAAGACTCAACCTTTCTCGCGCCTTGACTAAATCTCCAACATTTAAAGGTGCTAGCACATCCTCTGCTGCCGCCCTCAAACTGCGACCTGCAAAACAGCTTGCCAGCAAAATGGTCTGTATGGCAATACCTAAAAGAGGATGCACCCAACTAGCAGCTTGGACGATCGACCAACTGACAGTATAACTGCCTACAATCAGCCCGATCGCTAGTATTGTACCAGCACATCGTAGCAGCAGTTTGTGCGACTCGCCAGCGGGACGATCCTCTGCTTCAGGCATTTTGCCTGGGGGATTATTCCATATATTAAAGACAAGTCGAGTATAGCGCTCGATCGCCCAACCCATCGCCTGCACCGGATGTGGCCAACCCCAAGGATCGCCGATCGAATAATCCAACACCGCAGCTAAAATCAAAACAGGAAATTCATCCGGCATCATTATATATTGTGTCAAACTTGATAGTCCGGCCAAACAGGAGCGCTCCCAATGGTAGCGCAGGTTTTAACTACTCCTACCCTTGCGGACTTTGATTCTTTAGCTGCAATTTTAACTGCTGAGATTACTTTCGTCGCGGAGCAAGTGTACGTTCTCCTCCCAATTAACACCGTCAAAGGGTAGGATCTGAAAGTTTTTGAGGGCATCTGAGTCAAGACAGCGGACGTTGACATCGAAATGATCGGGATGCGATCGGGGGCGATAGAACGAGTGAATGCCGCAAATTCGGCAGAAAGTATGTTGAGCAGTTCCTGTATTAAATGTATAGGTGGTCAAAACATCTTCGCCACTGAGCAAGGTAAAACGTTCCGGCGGCACAATGAGGTGCAAAAATCCCTTCTTTTTACAGATAGAGCAGTTGCAATCAGATGCTTCGTGTTTGTCAACGCCGACACGGAAGCGGACAGCTCCGCAGTGACAGCCACCAAAGTAGGTAACAAGTGTTGTGTCCATGTGTGTTTGCTGGCGATCGAATGAATGAACTTACCATTTAAATGATAAAGCTAGTTTCTTCCCCAAGAGCCGCTTGCCAACTGCGGACATCATAGTATAAGTCTTCGAGGGAAATAGTGTACAGCGCTTCGGCAAGTTTTTTGTGCAATCGGTTCCACAAACTGAATGTTACCCAGTCCTCTGCTTGCGTCGCGTCTGGAAAATGTCGAGGTAAAGGTTCAATAGTTTCACCTACAGCCTCTAAGATTTGTCCTAAAGAGATTTGAGCTGGCTGGCGGGCTAATTGATATCCTCCTTGGGAACCCCGAACAGATTGGACTAAACCGGCTCGTCGCATTTCAATCAGCAATTTTTCTAGATACGGAGCAGGTAACTCCTGTCGCTTCGCTATCGATTTCACCGATGTCGGGCCAAAGCGAGGTTGCAAACTTAGATCCAGTAATGCTTTGACACTGTAGTGTCCGCGTGTGGTTAACTTCATGGGATTTTAAGAGCGGGGCAAATATTCAGCTAGCTGATAGCTGATAGCTTATGCTACCGAGTTTAGAGATTGCTCGCACCGACGGCAGCTACTCCTTAAGAAAGACTGCAGGTTGTTAAAAATATTTAGATAATAGTGGTTAACAATTGAGCCGATCGGTGTAATATGGTTTTACGACCAGCTATAAAGCTAAAGTTTCTTGGTCAAACCAAAAACCAACCGAGAAAAAATCCGTACACCAGTTGAATATTTCAGGACTCAGTAAATGGCTAAAAAGAAAAATATCGAACCCCTTGAAGGCGAAGATCTGATCAAAAAGGTCAAAGACCTAGAGAACCTTACCAAGGAAGAAAAAGCTAGAGCCTGTGGCTACTACACCGTTACCAAGAACGGCGTAGAACGGGTCAACATGATGAAATTCCTGAATGCGCTGATTGATGCAGAAGGCATTCAGCTAGACGGGAAGCAAAACGGCAATGGACGCGGCGGACGCTCTGCCAGCTATCGGATTAGCGTTCAATCTAACGGCAACTTACTGATTGGAGCGGCCTACACCAAACAGATGGAACTCCAGCCAGGAGATGAATTTGAAATCTCTCTGGGACGCAAGCACATTCACCTGCGCCAAATTGATCGAGAAGAAGAAGTAGCCTAGGCCTTTACGACTTGCTTTGACTTCTTGCTTGAACTGGTTGGTTTGACTTCAAGTATTGACTGCAAGCAGAGAATTGGCTCTGAAATCTTTCTGTGAGCCTAAAACAGTATGGCTTCTATAGATGGCAATGGCTCGACAAAAGCCACTGCCACCGCTTTATATTTTCCGGGAATACCTATTCTCGCCCCTCGCTATATCCGTTTGGACAAGCGGGGGATTTTCCGCATAGTTGTTGAAGAGAAGTTCGGCAGCCAATTGTGTACGGGATTTAACGGATGTAATTGATGAACCGAAGAGGGTTGAACGAAGAATTAGGTTTGGTTGAGCTAGGAAACCCACCAAAGTAAGAAAATGGCGGAGGTATTCTCAGCTAACAGTGCGTCATACCAGTTTAAAAAAAGAATGCAACTGTAGCGAAGCTCGAAAGCACGATCTTCATCATTCATATCAATTCCGGTTGCACCGGAATGATATACTGAAAGAGCATCAAGAATGCAATGAGGACAATTTATGCCTAAACGCCTAAAGTTGGAACCCCATCAAACCCCCTCGGAGTTGTCTAAACTTTATCGTCAAGCGTCAGATCCAATTGAACGGACGCGCTACCAAATAATTTGGCTTTTGGCAACTGGACGAGAGACAGAAGATGTCGCGGATGTCACGGGTTACTGCCGTAACTGTATATATCGCTTAGTTCGTCGCTACAATCAATTAGGTGCTAAGGGGTTGAAAGACCAACGTCATCAACATCCGGGCACTCCACCTTTACTCTCTGTTGTAGAACAAGCACAACTTTTGCAAATTTTACAAGCTCCTCCCGCTGATGGAGGATTATGGAACAGTCGTAAAGTTGCTGAGTGGATAGGTAATTTACTTGACCGTCCAATCAGCGTACAAAGGGGTTGGGACTATCTACGTTCGGCGTGAGTTTCGGTTACGGATACCGAGACCTGAACACGACCTAGCTGACCTTGAAGTCCAAGAAGCTTGGAAAAAAAACTGCGAACGCAAGCTAAACGAATTCAACAGCAGCATCCACTAGCAGCAGTAGAAGTGTGGGAAATGGATGAGCATCGTCTCGGACTAAAGCCGGGTGCATCTCACTTTTGCGAATGTGTCACAAAAGAGTTAAAATGAAAAACCTAGTAAAATCGTCAAATAAAGATGAGGTAAATAAAATGACACCATCAGACCAACAACAGCTAAAAGCCCACTTAAA
>NZ_JAUBQW010000236.1:0-4381 GCF_036701485.1 Microcoleus sp. Pol11C3
TTAATAATTTCAAGAATCGTGTATTAGCTTGCTTTTCTGATTAGATAAACTTATAACCATAAGTTCAGGAGAGCCGATCAAGCTACCCGCGAACTAATCGATAAGTTATTACTGGAACGTCTTGCGCTTGCCGCAATCGTTAGAATTACAGGAGTGTCAGCGCGATGGTTACAATCATATGTCAATCGTAAATATGAAAATACCCCACAGCAATTAGAGGTTAAGCAAAAGAAAAAGGGAAAGTTGACAATTCAGTTAGATGAGATGTGGTCATTTGTAGGGAATAAAAAGAACAAACAATGGATTTGGCTAGCGCTTGATGCTCAGACTAGGGAAATTGTTGGAGCCACAGTTGGATCTCGTTCTCGTCGTTCGGCAAAAAAGCTATGGTTGTCAATACCTGCTGTCTATCGTCAATGTGCGGTATGTTATAGCGATTTTTGGGAGGCTTATTCAGAGGTATTACCCAGCAAACGACATAAGGCTGTTGGTAAAGAGACCGGCAAGACTAGCTACATTGAGAGGGTCAATAATACCTTGCGTCAGAGAATTGGCAGATTAGTTCGGAAGACCTTATCTTTTTCTAAGAAGTTAGAGAATCATATTGGTGTTATTTGGTACTTCATAAACCCTTACAACGCAATGCTTTGTGCCTAAACATTACTTTGCATCACTACCCCCTAAAATTCAAGGAAAAGACGAAGAATTATTACAAAAACTTGTCACGGAGCAACGTGATATATATCTGCGAGAACTTCAAGGTTCTCTTCTAGACCGTACAGGCATAGAAGTTAGTCAATCTAGTTTATGTCGCCAGCTCAAGCGACTAAAATTAGGGAGAAAAAAAAACTTTAATAGCCAGGGAACAGCTCTCTGAAAGAGTTCAGAAGCTGCGATATGAATGGAGACTTTTGCTAGATAGTATAGATGTAAGGAACCTCATATTCATGGATGAGACAGGTGTAAATCTAGGTATGGTGAGAAGATATGGCAGATGTAAAGGAGGAGAACGAGTCTATGATGACCGACCAGGAAATCAGAGAAAAAATGTCACTTTAGTTGGAGCAATGAGCGATGAGGGTTTAATTGCGGCTATGATTTTACCGGGTGGTTTAAACACGCCGAGTTTTTTGGTTGACCTGGAAAAAATATTACTGCCCGAGTTATGGGTGGGCGCCATTGTAGTTATGGATAATTTACGTGTTCATCATGTTGAAGCCGTCGAAAGTTTGATTGAATCTGTCGGAGCCAGAGTGAAATTCTTACCTCCCTACTCGCCGGATTTATCTCCCATCGAGTTTTGTTGGTCAAAAATAAAAGCAATTCTTCGTTCCCAAGTATCTCGAACTTCAAACATTCTTAATGAAGCGATTACTCAACCTATCAATGCTATTACTGATGACAATGCTTTGAACTGGTTTGATCATTGTGGTCTATTTTTAGAACCAGTTAGATAGGCAACTCTTGTAGTACATTCGATCGCAAATAGCTGTAAGTTTGGCTCCTAGGCGAAAGGTAAGGCTTTGGACGGAATTGTCACCCCGTTAACCTGTGCGGTGAACAATCGCAAGCATGGTTTTGGAACAGAGGGGGTGGAGGGGCAACACTCCCTCAACTCTACCTCTCGGCTTTACTCTAGAAACCGGGTTTCTTGCTACGATCCTGAGTTTCCTGGCGCGACGACTTTTCCTAGTTTCCCGGCATCTGAGCGTAATCCCACCCGAGATCTTCCAAAAATCTGCCTTTCTGCTGAAGTTATAGCTCTTTGGCGATCTAGAATATGTAAGTTAGTGCTTACATTAATTGAGATGAGTAGAACGAATCGAAGTGCAGCAGAAACCCGCGATCGCCTGTTGAAAGCCGCGATTGAAGTTTTCTCTACAGAAGGCTACGTTGGAGCGACAACTCGTGAAATTGCTCGTGTTGCAGATGTGAGTGAAGTCACTTTGTTTCGCCGCTTTCAGAGCAAAGAGCAAGTGTTGAGTGCGGTTGCCCACCACATTACAGCATTGCGGACGGAGGCGTTGGCGCATCAAGACGAATGGACTTATGACCTACGCCGCGATCTCCTGCATTATGCAAAGCTCCACGACGACATGCTGGAGGAGTACGAAGCTCTATTTCGGATGTTTATTGGTGAAGCTCACCGACATCCGATAGAAGCACTGGAGGTGCTTCAGCAATCATTTTTACCGCTACGTGAAAAACTAATTTCCTATCTACAAACCTGTGTTGAACGCGGCAGTATTGGTCCGAATGTTGACCTGCCACTGGCAGTAGATCAATTGACGGGAATGCTGCTGTCTGGTATGATTCGCCGCCATGTTTCTCAAGTAAACCGGGGCTATAGCCGTAAACGATACATCGAAGGGTGTGTGGATTTATTTGTGCGGGGAGTTAGCACAGCAGCGTCTTCTGTAAGTCATACTTCGTCTCCAGAATGAAGGTTCCTGACAATTTTCCTATGAATTTGGCATTTCCAGATTAAAGCACCCTAACCCGTTGCGGTGGTGCGAAGCACCTGCCCGAGGCGATCGCAAAAGTAGAGACTAAAAATGAAACGCCCTCAAATACAGAGTCATGCAACTGAACCAGATTCTCTTGATATTCAGGCTTTTACCGATTTGGAAGAGTCTGAGCCTCAAGACCAGCAAAACGCTCAACAACACTCTCAACAAAAGCGAGCAAAACCATTAAAAAAATTGAAACACTCTGCCTATGATGCAGCGGGGTACGTGCAGGGACCGCTCAAGTGGGCGATCGCCCTGACGGCTTCTTTAGGAGCCATTCTAGAAGTCATTGATACCAGCATTGTGAACGTTGCTTTAACAGATATGCAGACGACATTAGGCGCAACGGTGACCGAAATTGCTTGGGTGGTAACGGGTTACGCGATCGCCAACGTTGTGATGATTCCGCTCTCTGCTTGGTTGGGGGACTTATTCGGCAAGAAAACCTACTTTGTCTTTTCCATGATCGGGTTCACAGCCGCCTCGGTGTTATGCGGTTTATCCATCAACCTGCCGATGCTGGTGCTAGCTCGAATTCTTCAAGGCTTCTGCGGAGGCGGACTGTTGGCAAAAGCGCAAGCGATTCTGTTTGAAACTTTTCCCCCTGCGGAACAGGGGTTAGCGCAGTCGGTGTTTGGAGTTGGGGTGATTTCAGGTCCGGCTATTGGTCCCACGCTAGGCGGCTATCTGACCGATACGTTAGGCTGGCGCTGGATTTTCTTTATCAATTTGCCCGTCGGTATTGTGGCTGTCATCATGGCGATCGTGTTTCTCCGACCTGACTCGAAGCAACACGAACGGAGCCAGCAGAAAGTGGACTGGACAGGAATTGTACTGCTGTGTATTGCGATAGGTAGTTTGCAAGGATTTTTGGAAGAAGGGGAAAAAGAAAACTGGTTTGAATCGGGTTTCATTACGCTCCTGGCTTTTATGGCGGTTATGGGGGTGTTTCTGTTCATCTGGCGAGAACTCAGCACAAAAGCACCAGCAGTTGACTTGCGGGTTCTGCGGCATAAATCCCTGGCAGCCGGTAGCCTTTACTCTGGTATTTTGGGCATGGGGTTGTACGGAGCCTTGTTTGCTGTACCGCTGTTTGCTCAAGGCGTGCTGAGATTTTCGGCAATGCAAACCGGATTTCTACTCGCTCCAGGAGCTTTAGCATCCGCCATCATAATGGTTTTATTGGGCAAAATTTCGACTAAAGTGGATGCCCGCATTTTAATTGCGCTGGGAGCCTGTGGAACTGCAGCCGTCATGTTCGAGCTGGCAAAAATCACCCCCCAAACCGGAACTGATGATTTGTTTTGGCCCCTAATCTGGCGCGGTGCAACTACGGTTTTGATGTTCCTGCCCCTGAGTTTGGCAACATTGGGTTCCATACCCAAAGAAGATGTATCGGCTGGATCGGGCTTCTATAACTTGACTCGTCAGCTCGGTGGTAGTATTGGCATTGCCATTCTGACCGCATTACTGGCTCAACGAGAGGCTTTTCATCGAGCCATTTTGTTGGCAAAGTTAACGCCTTACGATCCAGAAACAACTGAGCGGCTCAATGCACTCACTGGTTTGTTTCAGAGTCGCGGTTCTGATGCCGCAACTGCCCACCAACAAGCCCTCGCCGTGCTCTCCCAATTAGTCAATACCCAGGCAGCCGTTCTATCCTACGCAGACATTTTTCGCTTTGTCGGCATTGTCTTTCTCTGCTCGCTGCCATTGCTGCTGTTTCTCGGCAAGGGAGGCGCTGGAGTCAAAGCACCTGCTGCTCACTAATTGCTTGATTTTAATTCTGTAGCGATTAAGCTGTTACGCATTTAAATTGGAAATTCCGGACAGGCTAGAAGCCCGTCCCACAAGAGTTGTATTGATTTTTG
>NZ_JAUBQW010000012.1:0-76983 GCF_036701485.1 Microcoleus sp. Pol11C3
GTCTCTATTTTCAGCGCGGCTTCTTGGCTCTATCCTTTATGCAGCAAGCATTATAGGTACGTTGTCACCCGCTAAGGCTATTTCAAGTTTGGATTTGTCAAACTTCAAGCAAGGAAAATGACTTTGGCAAATGTGGGTTTCAAATCAAGACGCTAAAACGCCAGTCAACCGATGTTCTTCGGTAGGCGACAAGGCCAACCGATGTGCAGTGCACTGAAATCCGTTACACAATCCGTTGCCGAACTTCTCTCTTCCTGAAATCCGTTACACAATCCGTTGCCGAACTTTCTTCTTCCTTCTGCTATGATAATTTATTTTTATAAAGTAGAGGAGCCTTACGGCTGCTTTTCTAATTTTTCACTACACGACATTAGTCTGCACGGTCAAGATTGGTTGACTGTGGAACATTACTATCAAGCCCAAAAATTTGTCAGCACGGATAAAAAATTAGTGGCTGCGATTCAAGCCGTAGCAACTCCCCAGGAAGCCGCAAAATTAGGTCGCGATCCCAACCACCGGATTCGCGCTGATTGGGAAGCGGTGAAAATTCCCATTATGCGCGAAGCAGTTTTAACTAAGTTTCTCGCTCATACAGACATTCAAGCGATTCTCCTTGCCACAGGGGATCGAGTCATTGTCGAGGATTCGCCAACGGATTACTACTGGGGGTGTGGCTGCGAGCGCACCGGCCAAAATCATTTGGGTAAAATTCTGATGAGCGTGCGCCAAGAAATTAGTCAGCGCCTTGCGGGCTGATAGAAACTCAAATTCTTGCGTTAATTATCATTCATTATATGAAGTTATACAACAAATGTCAAGTTATCCTAACAATGAAGAATTCTCATAGTGAGAGTTTAAGATTGCGAGAAATTTATAAGAGCATTAAAATAATAATTATTATTGGCTTAAGTCGCTCTGCCTGTTGAAGGCAAGGATTAAACTGGCGCGCTCTCAGATTTTACTTACCCCAGCCCACCCGAGGCGATACACCGTCGTCTCTCACAAGTGCGCGATCGATTAATTGTACAGATCGGTTTAGTCAAAAATTCCGGGTAATGTATTTGAGTTTTGAAGGTTCCAACAGCCCATCAAAACTTCTTATTATTGTATAAGTACAAAAGGAGATTTATGCAACTCAGAGAAAATACGCAAGAATTAAATTATAAACTAGACAGAGAAGTTTTGATACGGCGGATCACAGAACGTATCCGCCAATCTCTAGAATTAGAAGATATTTTAACCAGTACGGTAGCAGAAGTGCGGTCTTTTTTGAAAACAGATCGCATTATGATTTACAGGTTTAGTGGTGACGGCAGTGGAGAAGTTGTTGCTGAGTCAATTAATCACAACCATCTCCCTTCCTTGAAAGGACTGCACTTTCCAGCAGACGACATTCCCGCGAGCGCCAGGGAGATGTATGTCACTTTGCGCCAGCGGACAATAATAGATGTTAACTCAGGGACGATCGTCCTGAGTCCCCTCGATGCGGCAGACACCGGTCAACCTTTAGTAAAGGAAGAGATGCACTACCGAGCGCTCGATCCTTGCCACACCGCTTACCTGATGGCAATGGGAGTGCAATCTTCCTTAGTCGTGCCGATTTTGCACCGCAGGATCGCGTCGGAAAACAGCAAAACAGATATCTGCGAGGCGGCCACGTGTCTGACTCGATACGAGCCAGGAAATAATCAAAAAATTCACATCGAACTGTGGGGACTTTTAGTGTCTCACCACTCTGCGCCCCTCAATATTTCACCAGCAGATTTAGAAGTAGTTCAGCTCGTATCAGATCAATTGTCTAGCGCGATAGCCCACGCGCTCCTCCTCCAGCAAACCCGCTCTCAAGCCGCCCGCGAAGCTACCGTGAGCCGCATAGCAGCCCTGTTGTACGGTCACGTCAACATTCAACTGCAGCAAGGTTTAGAAGCCACCGTCACCGCTTTGGGCGGCAGCGGTGGCAGACTCTATCTCAACCAGCCGAAAATCAACGGTGAAAAGTTTTCTGCTCCCAAGATTGAAGGAGGATTGCCAATTGCCCCAGCCCACAGTGATGCTACCTTTGAACTATTCACCACAGGAGAACAACCGACACTTCCCAACTGGGAAAAAGTTAAGGCGATCGAAGCTCATCCCCTCTGGCAGGAATGGCTAACCAAAGGATTCAACAATACCGAAGAACATCCCAAATTTCCAATTTTTACTAATTCTCAATTCCCAGTTTTGATAATTACCGACTTATACAAAGAACCTCTATTTAGAGTTCTAGTTCCCGCTTTCCAATCTACTCAAATTAGGGGTATGCTGGTAATTCCCCTCCACTACAAACAACAAGTAGTCGGCTGTTTGACCATTTTTCGCAATGCAATAGATACCGAAAAAATGTGGGCGGGGCGTTTTGACAGCAGCGCTGCACAAACCCTTCCCAGACAATCCTTTGAACTCTGGCGAGAAATCAAAAAAGGTCAGTCGCCCGAGTGGAAGTACGAGGAAGTTGAGCAAGCTTTAGCTATAGGCAGTCAATTTTGTTCGGCAATTGGGCAGTACGTTCTTTATAAAGAAGTGCAAACCCTGAATGCCAACTTGGAGCGCCAAGTTCAAGAACGCACCGCCCAATTGCAACAATCCTTGGACTTTGCCAAAGTATTGACGCGAGTTAGAGACCAGATTCGCAGCACCTTAGATTTAAAAATCATACTGCAAACTATTGTGCGAGAAGTCAGAGTTTTGTTGGATACCGATCGCACGGTAATCTATCAATTTGCTGCCGACAAACAGGGCGAGGTAGTTGTCGAAGCTGTTTGCGGCCAGTGGCGGTCAATTTTAGGTATCACATCTCCACAAGGATGCTTTCCCGAAGGCTCAGACTGCTTTTATCGAGCCGGACGGGTGCGAGCAATTAATGATATTTATACTGAGGATTTAACACCCTGTCACCGCGAATTTTTGGAAGAGTTACAGGTGAGAGGAAGTTTAATTATACCCATGAGAGGCAAAGATTCCCAATTGTGGGGGTTGCTGATTGCTCATGAGTGTTCCGGGCCGAGAGTTTGGCAAACGACAGAACAGGAACTACTGCAACATTTAGCTGCTCAAGCTGCGATCGCCATTCACCAAGCAGAACTTTATCAAGAAAGTCTCAATGCCGCAACTGCCGATCGATTAAAAGCCGAACAGCTAGCTAAAACTCTCACAGAACTGCACAATACCCAAGCCCAACTGATTCAAACCGAAAAAATGTCCAGTCTCGGACAACTTCTGGCCGGAGTCGCCCACGAAATCAATAACCCCGTTAACTTTATCTACGGCAATCTGTCCCACGCCAGCGAATACACCAAAGATTTACTCTGCTTGGTGGAACTCTACCGCCAGCACTACTCCAATCCCAACCCACAAATTAGCGAGTGTTCCGAAGCAATCGACATCGAATTTCTTGCCGAAGATTTGCCAAAAATTTTGGGTTCCATGACAGTCGGAGTTGAGCGCATCCGCCAGTTAGTTGTATCGTTGCGTAATTTTTCCAGAACCGATCAAGCCGAGAAAAAAGCCGTTGACATTCACGATGGCATCGACAGTACCCTGTTGATTTTGCAGCACCGGATCAAAGCCAATTCCGATCACAACACCGTAGAAATCATTAAAGAATACGGCAATTTGCCCTTAGTAGAATGCTATGCCAGCTCGCTCAATCAAGTATTTATGAATCTGATCGGTAATGCCCTTGACGCCCTAGAAATGGGGAAAAAAGAGCAAGTTATGAATCTTCCCTTTAAAGCTGCCAGTGCAGCGACAACGCATTTAAGCTCCCAAATACTGCCTATCGAGTCAGGAGATATAAATGCCACCACTGAGTGTTTGATTCCTGATTTCCCATCCCCTTGCATTCGGATTCGCACTGAATTAATCGATGAAAAAACGGTAGGAATTTGCATTGCAGACAATGGTCACGGCATCCCCAAAGAGTTAATCTCTCACATATTTAATCCGTTTTTTACTACTAAACCCGTAGGTCGGGGCACGGGTTTAGGACTGTCTATCAGTTACCAAATTGTAGTTGAGAAACACCAAGGCGTACTTAAGTGTGTTTCTGTACCCGGTCATGGTACAGAGTTCTGGATCGAGATTCCGCTGAATTAGGCAATTGTCAAGGCAAGATTAGCTTCACCAGCACAGAACCGATCGATCCCAGAAGACTCATAAAGTCGCCGCGGCTGGAAGTGCGGGGCTCCGTAGGCTTTTGACGTGCAACAATGGCTTCGGCTAACTGCTTTGACAAATCCTGACCTTGGGGATTTCCTTGAGCTGCAAAGAGTTGGTTTGCTCTGGCCGCGTCTTGAGTCGCACCGCTGAAGTCTCCCAAGTCAGCGCGAGACATACTGCGCGCAAAATAAACGGCTGCTAAATCCGATTTCAGATTCAGGGCTTGATTGTAATAATCAATGGCGTTTCTGTAGTTTCCTGCTTGAGCTTCCAGCACTCCCAACCGGTAGAAGTCTTCAGCGGTGCCGATATTGGTTGGCATTCCTCTAACTCCGAGCAGTTGCGCGTTAGTTAAATTGGCGTTGAGCAAATTGGCGTCGCTGAGATAGGCACTTCTCAAATCAGCACCGCTGAGGTTTGCACCGCTGAGGTTAGCCCCCGTCAGGTTGACGCCAAACAGGCTGGTGCCGCTGAGGTTGGCACCGCTGAGGTCAGCCCCGGTGAGGTTGGCTCGGCTGAGGTTAGCCAACCTCAAGTCCGCACCTTTGAGGTTGGCTCCGGTTAAATTGGCTAAAACCAAGCCCGCACTACTGAGGTCGCAGTTGGGGCACTGTCGGGTGGCTAGTAATTGTTGCGTGTGTTGGATGTTCTCGGCGGGTGCAGGAGCGATCGGGGCGATCGCGCTCAGCAGCGTTGCAGCAGCGAGGATTCTAAGTTTCATTTTGACCGTCCAAAATCCAAAATATTAAATCTAAAATAGCTTTTATCCAAGCAATTGAAAATCACCATAACACAAGTTCACCCAACAAATCTTTTGACTTGCCGTATGTAGGAGTTCTCGGCGCCATCAGCACCCTACATTGAAGTTATCGGCCTTACCTGAGTGTCAAATAAAGATTTCGCTGCCAATAAATTAGGGTAATGAAAACCTCATTACCCTTTAGCCGCTGTTCTCGGCAACCATAAAAATTAACAAATAAATTAGTCGTGAATTGTGCCGTCGGGCATCGTTGTACCCTTAAGATATACTCCGCTCAGGTTAACTTTTGTAAGGTTTGCTCCCAACAGGTTTGCTCCGCTTAAGTCTGACGCACTTAAAATCGCTTCAGTCAAGTCTGCCCTAATTAGACTCGCCCCCATTAAGTCGGCTCCGCTAAGGTCTACTTTGGTCAAGTTTGCGCCAATTAAATCGCATTCTGTGAGCACCGCCCTACGCAAGTTTACTCCGTAAAGATTTACTCCGTGCAAGTCTGCACGGCTGAGTGTGGCCCGAGATATGTTGGCTCCAATTAAAGTTGCTTGGATCAGGGAAGCTCCGCTCAAGTCTGCTTTGCTGAGGTTCGCTCCCATCAACTCAGCTCGATGCAGGTTAGCTTCAACTAAAAGTGCTTCTGTCAGGTCGGCTCCACCTAAGTCTGCTTTGCTCAAATTAATCTTGCACAAATTGGCTTTGCCAAAGTTGACTCTGTTGAGTTTCGCTTTGCTGAGATTGGCTCCAATCAGGTCGGCTTCATACAGATTGGCTCCAATCAATTCTGCTTCATAGAGGTAGACCTCGTGCAGGTAGACCCCGCTAAAATTTCTTTCTCCTATTGCGTATAGCTTGAGCAGTTCGTCAACGTTCATTGTGGCTTCTCTACACCTTTTAAATGAAGAATACTGTCAGCAAGCTGGTTGCACCGGATGTTCTGCAATTTTAGATTCTGAAATATTCACACCCAGCCTGAAACTTGCCTCAATCCTGCAAGGTTTGAGTATAAATTAGATGGTTCGGTGAGGGTGAAGGACAAAGCTGCATTAAGTTTTCCCTTGGCTGAATAATTAATATTTAAAAATTTTAACAACAAGTTCGATCGAACTTCGTAACTAAATCCCAAAGATTCTACGTGGAAACTCTGATCGAACCCATAACTTTTTGTGCCTAGTTGAGCTTACCGAGTAAATATGTGACCTAAATCACACTTTGATGTTAGTAGGATCACATAGAAGTCCCCCTTTCGATCACCGCAGGCGGGCAAAAATAGCCGATACTTATACTGTAATACTGAGAAATTGACAATGCCACCTTCGTCGTGTTTTACTCAATTGGCGATAAAGCCCGTAGTTTCACAGAGACTTGCCCGCTTGCTGTGAAAGTCGGTTACAACGTCACTCGGCGCTACCCGCTATGAGCGATGAGAGTGCTGATATCTAAGGATTTTTCGCACAGCGAAAGCCAAAAATGCACTTCGGGGAGTAGGGGAATCTCTGTATAAAAATGCGATCGCTGGTGTACAGACATTCGCTTGTTTGCTAGCACCTAATGACTAAAAATCGCCCATACGTTCGCAAAAAATACCAATAAATACCAGGAAAACCATGATAGATGTTTAACAAGAAGAGAATAAATGGTATTCCTTAAGAGCCACCTATTGCCGCTAATGTTACAGTCGAGCGGTTAACCGCTATCAGTATTAGCAATGACGCTTGTCCATCTAATACAAAACTGACCCCGAAACCGGGTTTTTTACCAAAACAAATCGTTGCAACCTTGCTTCAGGTTAAAATAATCCGGTTTCTGAGCGTCTGAGTGCCTCCAGGAAGGAAAAAGTTTAATGAGAACGAACGCTTTTGTATTGCTTCAGGGCAAACAAAAGGTCAGCATTTAGGATAGGAGCAGCTTTTGCTCCTTTGTCAAACAAAGGTATTGTAGAACGCGAATCGTGAGGTAATTGATATGGCTGGAGTATGTAAACTTAGCATCACAGAGACAAGTGAAGAGCTAAAAAACCTGTTAACTGAACAAAAAACAGCAAGCGGCTTTCAAAAAATTCAAGCACTTTACCTCTTCAAAATTTGTCACGTTAAGACAGTTAAAGAATTGGCAATGACAATCGGGGTCAATCGAATTACAGTGCAGCGGTGGCTGAGAAAGTACCGCTCTGACGGACTCGAAGGACTCCTCGAAACAAAGCACAGCGGCGGCCGTAAGCCGGCCATTTCTCATCTGGCCCGCGCTAGTTTGGCAATGCGCCTCAGCGACCCTCAGAAAGGCTTTAAAAGCTATGGAGAAATTCAAGAGTGGTTGCAGCAGGAATACAGCATTGAGGCTTCCTATAAAGCGGTTTACGCAACAGTCAGATACCACCTAAAAGCCAAGCTGACGAAAGTCTAGACAGTTCATACCATGTCGGATTAATCACCGATTATCTAATTGTTTGCAGTCAGCCTTTGAAGATTTTGAGGAGTTGCGTCATCACGACAAACCTGACTAATTCTTTTTTAACAAAACTCGCTCTCATAAAGTGCGGAGCATATAAATTATATGTTGTGGCAATGGGGGTGAAGGGGAGAAGATGTGATATCATTTCCGGTTACACGGGAATGATGTTGACTGTTGACGGTTGACTGTTGACTGTTAACCGTCAACTCGAATTTACTATTCCGATGCTAACGGATTTGATATGATGCTTTTCCCCTGTTTGTGAAAGATGCTTAAAAAATTAGCCATAAATCATAACTTGCAAGTTTTGTCTAATTGGCAGGTTTTGTTATATGGAGGTAAAAATTGGCAGCGGCTAGGGCAAAAACCGATCCAAAGCCGCTTTCAACTCTTCGATTTCCGTATCGATATTACCTTCTTTGGCGGCTCGGGCAATGCACTCCGTTAAATGTTCGTCAAGAATGATTCTCGCCACGCGATCGAGCGCGCCTCGAACCGCAGCAACTTGCACGAGAACTTCGGGACAGGGACGGTTTTCTTGCACCATTGTTTTAATGCCGCGGACGTGTCCCTCAATCCTAGACAAGCGATTTACCAGCCGCCGCATCGATTCTTCATCGTGAAGGTGAGGATGAACTGATTTATCGTCGTGATGGTGGTGGGAATTTGAGGGCAAGGATTTGTCAGTAGAAGTATCAGATATAATCATTGGGGTTACGAGGGAAATTTTAAAAGTTAGAATTCAGAATATGTTGAGTTGGTGCGGGTTCGTGACTCATGTATTGTAACTGTCAAAATATATTTAGGATCTTCATAGTGGCAGATTATTGAGTCCGCAGGATCGCACACGTTTACCAGACTAACCCAGACTAACAAAGATTGACGCTATGCGACTATTTAAGTTTTTTCGCCCCGCACCTCGAACCGGTGCTCGTTGGTTCGCCCTAATTTTAGGAATGACGATCGCCCTGAGTGCGCTGGGTATCAATGCTGCACCCGCTGCCGCCGCTGATGGCACAAATCCGCCCAAATTACAGTTCCAGAGTTCCCCCGCCACCCCCCCGAATCCGCAACTGTTAGCGCTGCGGGGCGGGGAACTGCCAGGGGATACCGGCAGTTTTGTGACGGCGGCTGTCGATCGAGTCGGGCCGGCAGTTGTCCGCATTGATACCGAGCGCACTGTCAGTCGCAACCTCGACCCCTTAATGGAAGACCCCTTCTTCCGCAGATTTTTGGGAGAAGATTTACGCAGCATGACCCCCAGACAAGAACGCTTACGCGGTCAAGGTTCCGGCTTCATCATTGACAAAAGCGGGATTGTTTTAACCAATGCTCACGTAGTTGACAAAGCCGATCGAGTGACTGTCACCTTAAACGACGGCAGGACATTTCCAGGAGAAGTGCAAGGTACTGACGAAGTAACAGATTTGGCAGTTGTCAAAATTAATACCAAGGAAGTTAACTTGCCCGTGGCAACCCTAGGAGATTCTGACGCGGTGAAAGTGGGAGATTGGGCGATCGCCGTGGGCAACCCCCTGGGATTTGACAACACCGTCACCTTGGGCATTATCAGCACCCTCAAACGATCCAGTGCAGCCGTCGGCATTCCGGACAAGCGGCTCGATTTCATTCAAACCGACGCCGCCATCAATCCCGGCAATTCCGGTGGCCCGCTGTTAAACAGCAGAGGAGAAGTGATTGGCATCAACACGGCGATTCGAGCCGACGCAATGGGTATTGGGTTTGCGATTCCGATCGACAAAGCCAAGGCTATCTACGCGCAGTTAGCCAAGGGAGAACAAGTCAGCCATCCGTTTTTGGGGATTCAGATGATTGCTTTGACTCCTGAAATGGCCAGAGAGAATAATTCTGACCCCAATGCTCCTTTGATTGTGCCGGAAGTGAAAGGGGTGTTAGTGATGCGAGTTGTGCCAAATACGCCTGCTGAGGCAGCAGGGGTTAGGAAGGGGGATGTCATCGTTCAAATTGACGGTGAGGGAGTGACTGAGCCCGAACAGTTGCAAAATTTGGTGGAAAACAGCAAAATAGGTCAAATTCTGGAACTGAAGGTGCGCCGCGGTGTCCAGATTAAAGAAGTTCCGGTTCAAACTGCTCAACTGAGAGATTTTTAACTAGAAGGGGAAGGGGGGAAATCGTTAAAACCCCCTCCTCGACTCGATCGCGTGCTGGGCATAAAAATTGTTCACAAATGAAATAGGATTGCTATCATAGATGATTTAAATTCAGTCAACTATGACCCAATATTGCATCTACTTTTAACTCAAATGCTTATGTAAAAGGATCTCGCCCTTCAGTCTAGATCGCACTCTAACCGCTTCAGCTCAAATCCGCGCTTCATGGGAATTACAAATTTGAGTCAAGTGGCAACTATATGTATTTTAGATATATCAGCGCAATTCTCTGTTTATCGATTCATAGTCAACTGTCCATCTCAACAATAAAAACTCTTGATTCACTTAAATACGGATTGCTTTCTAACTATTTAATTCACCAACTAAAACCCCCAAGCATTGCGATGACGCTGGCAACTATGCAGAGTTATAGTATCGTGTGTAACAGTTGCCTAAGCCATCAGGAATTAAAATAAGTTGGTTTAAATAAACATTATAGGGTATACCAGCTTTTGCACTAATAACATCTCTCTTAGTATAGATGATTCTAGGCTAAACCATCCCCGACAATCCCTACAAAATATTATTGTTTTTTTGCGCTTACCTACTTATATTAGGCATAATTAATAGACATAAAATAAAAAAATAAGGGAGAATTTAGTATGACATCTGTGGAGCTTGAAAAAAAAGCCATGACTGAAGAAGAGGAGGCAAAGTTATGGGAAGCGTTCCAAGTATTTGACGCGGACGGGAGCGGTGCTATTTCATCAGAAGAACTCGGTCAAGTGATGCGATCGCTAGGACAGAGTGCTAACGAAACCGAGCTGCGCGAAATGATCGAGGAAGTGGACTTAGACAAGTCTGGCAGTATCGATTTTGAGGAATTCAAAATCCTGATGATGTCCCAGCAAGGCGATCGCCAGAGTCGTCTCAAAAAGTCATTTAGTGTATTTGATGAAAACGGTAGCGGTCAAATCACTAAAAACGAGATGCAGGATGTGATGAGCGAATTCGGGCTGACAGAGCCAGAGCTCGATGAGATCATCGAAGAGGCAGACCATGACGGCAATGCCTTAATTGACTTTGAGGAATTCTGCACACTAATACCCGATGAGCCAGAGATCACAACAGCAGATCGAGACTCGCCGATTCCGGTTGTCAGTACACAAACAACCGAGATTTCAGATAGTACAGCCGCTGCGCTCGAAAGTATAGCCACTCCTGTCAACGAGGCAGCTTCTGCCACTATTGAACCTAATCTAGAATATCTACAAGAACCACCCACCGGTTGCAATCGAGAAATAGCGCGGCTAAAAGAACTACTCGCCCAACACCCACAAGCTGAGAAGAAGCGCGGTACATCCCGCTTGGAGATGCAGATTGGTTTGTTTCGTCTGATCCAGGGAGCAGCCTACCGCAGCTTCCGTGAGAGTTTTTCCGCCAACCACGAGACTCACCTGCGCGTGAGAAACTTGCCATACAGAATCGTTGATTTTGTGCGATTTGTCAGGAGTGCGATCGCGCTTTATAAAGGATTGGGTGTAGTAGAGTCGGCGTGCAACCCTCTACTGGATGCAGTAGTTAAATCGCTCGAAGATGAATATGGCCGACTAGAGCATCGCATCAAGAATTGGCAAACCATAGAAAAAACTCCTGAAATGTTGGCGGAAGAAAAAGCCATGTTGGAGGCGCGGGGTAAGTCGGCCACGGCCAAGGAGAAGTTTGGGGCGGCAGTCGAGTTGGCAATCACCATCAAAAAGGATAGTCTCAACTTGCGTGACATCGCGGAGGGTGTGCTTGCAATCAACGAACTCAACCGACTGCGAAACCAGGAGCTCAGTGAGAACATGGCACCGCCACCACCCAAATCCGAGGGAGATCATAAGGAGTATCTGAAGAAGTGGAACCGCGTCATCCTCTCGGAGGCATCAGAGGAAATTGATGGGGCGATGATGCCAGTAGCATATTGGTATGAAGACTTTATGCCGAAGTTGCTGGCTGCCTTCAGCGTCTTTACCACAGCAGATATCCCCTTCAACACGGTGCCTGATGAAGCAGCTTTAAACGAGTGGTACGAAGCGACTAAAACGTCCGGGGAATTTGGGCGCTATGGGGCGGATGTTGCAGAAAACTTTGCCAAATGCGCTCCAAAACAGCAACTGATGCTTCAACAAGCATGGCGCTTGACGCACTACTACCTCAATGGGATACAGAAACGGCGCGAAAGCTTAGAGTGTGGGCGCGAGTCTGGCGAACTCTCGCAATATGTGGCGTTTATCGATGTTTATATCGATCGCACTGAAGTAAAGAATTCACAAATGCGCCTCAGCTATCCTTACTATATTGGCCCTGCGGTGTGGCGTTTCTTCCACACTACGGCTGAAATCGTCTCTACCAAGACTCCCGAACAGCAAAAAACTCTGGTGGCAATTTTCAAGGAATTCTTCATGCTGTTTGCCACTATGTATCCCTGCCCGTACTGCCGCCACCACCTCAACGCCTACGTCGTGCAGAATAAAGAGGTGGAAATGTACCCTCTGGAGTACCTGGTGCTTGGGCGCGACCCGCGTCTCAATAGCTTTGAGGTATCAATGGAGGCAAAGCTGTCCACTGTAGTAGATGGCTCTTCTCTGCGCTTGTTCTTCTGGAAGTTGCACAACACTGTGTCCTCATCAATTGCGCGATCGGAAGAGTGGTATCAAAAGGATGAGGAAGCATTGTACACTACCCGTTATTGGCCCAGCATTGACTCTGAGCTAGCACGAGCCAAGGCCCTCAAACAAATCAGCATTGCCACCGATCGGATGTACCGCCTCTACGGTATCCTCAAGCCCGCAGCACGACTGACAGGGGTGAGAGCAATATTGCATAAGCTGTTGGATAAGAGGGATGAGGAAGGAATCAAGGAGGTATGCTTAGTTGCTCAAGATTACATCCAGGAGTTGGACGAGGCGATCGTCACGGGACAATTCCTACAAGAGACATATTACTTTGACCCTGACCTTGTGGATCAAGCTCCTGTCTTTAGTCCTGAAGAAGAGGAGTTTGCTCGCAGCGGTGTGTTCGTAGAGGCTAGTTGTTGAATATCAGTAAGTAAAAAGTTAAGTTTAAAAGCTTAACTTTTTACGCCTTGATATATATAGCAATCCTCCTGGATTTCGGTATGGTAAAAACCGCGATCCTTTTGTGGCAAATGCTTTCGTCGGTTATGGCATAAACTGAGAATAGTCTCTTTCCTTGCGGAGCGCTCCTCTTCGAGGGCTTCGCTAACGCACGACTTATGCTTCTTGCCTATCCCAAAATTCCAGATAGTAAAAATTGCCCTCACGAACAATGTGTAGCTTTTGAGAAGTACGATGGCACTAATTTGCATTGGGTTTGGGAAGTTGAACTTGGTTGGTATGCTTTTGGTACGCGCCGCAGTAGATTTGATTTGGATGAGATGGGAATTGCAGAATTTAATGCTGCACATCCAGGTTTAGAAGAAGCACCGGAAATATTTAAAAGAGATTTTGCTAGTCCCTTAGAGTCTATATTTCGAGAAAACGAACTGTATCACTGCCCTGAAATTACTGTGTTTACAGAGTTTTTTGGTGCTAACTCGTTTGCGGGAAAGCACAAAAAGGACGATCGCAAACAACTGGTGCTTTTTGATGTGGAAACTGAGGGCGGTATGGTTGTTCCCGATCGGTTTATTCAGGATTTTGGTAAATTAAATATTGCGCGAGTGATTTATCGCGGCAAACTGACGGGCAAGTTTATGGACGATATTCGCAAGGGGAAATACGGTGTGGATGAAGGTGTTGTTTGCAAGGGAGGCGGCAATTCTAATAATCTGTGGATGGTGAAGATTAAGACTGATGCGTATATGCAGAGATTGCAGCAAGCTTTTAAGGATGATTGGGAAAATTACTGGGAGTAATATCAAATCTGAAGGCTAACTTTTTTCATGAATCGATCTAGTAGTGCGATCGGTGAAACCTCCTCTTTTGCTCCCCCTTTACCAGAAGAGTTGACAAACAACCTATCTTGTGCTGAGATGGCAGTGCTGAAGGTGCAGAGCGAAAATATCAATTTTTGATTTGGAGAGTGGGACGGCGCGATCGGTTTATATTACCCAACAGTCGGTGTGGGGGGTTTGAAATCTAAAGTTTGAGTCTACCATCGATCCTTTGCCCCACTCTAATTGATGGGCCAAGGGAAAATTTTCCATCACAGGCAGGGAATACAGTCAGCGCCATCATACCAGAAGCAATCCAAATGGCAGGACAAGGGCTACCTCCCTTAAGCATTTTTGCCTCTGCAGAATTCTGGTAGATTATGGGGTAATATTATATTTGCAGGAGCAGGCTGCCTAAAAGCTTTACTCTAATGTTAGATAGCATTAAATCTAAGGCTGTCTGGGGCTAATTTATAAAAAGTATTGAAATAAAAAAATAAATTCTTATGACAAGAGATATCGATATTTTAAAAGATGAAAAGGTAAACTGCTACTCTTTTATGGTACAGCTAAGTGTTGAAGATTATCTCAACATGGTAAGTAGGACATTTAAAAATAGAGGAGGTTTAGAAGGACAAAGAGATACATTAAAAACAACAACAGCTATTCGGATTAGGGAGAGAATGGTTCAAGATATAGAAGCAGGCGCACTAATTCCACCCATAGTCTTAGGAGTAATCGTGTCGCAAGTTACTTTTGACAAACTGGAGACATTAAAAGACAGAGATTCATTTTTAGACTTGATGGAAGGAATTGATAGTGATAGCATCTCTATTATCGACGGAATGCAAAGAACTACAGCTCTACATGAAGCACAAAAGAAGAAAGATATTAGTAAACACAAAATTCGGATAGAATATTGGATTGCCTCTCAAGTAAATAGTCTTACCTACCGGATGTTAGTTTTAAATACTGGCCAAGTTCCTTGGAATATAAGGAGACAGATTGAAATAGTTTTTAGGTCGATTATTAAAGAATTAAAACAAAAATCTACTGGCGTCGAGATTTTGGAAATAAATCACGAGAGGCGAAGTTCATCACCTGGACAATTTCAGGCTGATAACATTATAGAATTATTTTTGGTTTTTGGGGCAAGAAAAGAAAAAATTGACTTACAGGAGAGGTTAGCAGATGAATTTATGCGACAAGACTTTATAGAATCAGCAGCAAATGAAAATTTTATAAATATATTTTATGAAGTAATAAATTATTTGGGTGAATTTGATCGAGCTATAGCCAAATATAAAGATGAGAATTCAGAAGAATATTTTAAAGACGGTAATTTATTCAGAAAAAGTCTACCAGCTTGTGTTGGTTTTGTAACAGCAATAGGTTTGTATGTACTGGGTAGAGCTGGCTCGAAGTATAGCTCAGAAAAACAGAATGAAAAATGGAATCAAATTAAAAATGATGCCGATAAAATGTTAGAACGTATATCTAGTCTAAAGAGTAACGAAATAAAAGATTTTCTAGATTTTCCAACTTTAAATGAATTGATTGGTAAAAAACCAGCTAAGTCTAATGAAAGAGAATTCTTTCTGCAAGCTTTTAAGACCTTAATTGAGGAAAATTTTAATGTTGACAATATGACTCCATGTTGGAGATCTTACTGAAAAGCTTATGTCTAGAAACATGATCGAGGCTAATGAATATATATTTAAAATATTAGCTGAGTTTGTCCAATCAAGTGAAGCTGATGTGCCTGTTTCTAATAATAAACGATGTATTAAGACAAATACTAAAGATAAAGAATGGTTGCAAGAACTCAAAATTATAAACAAGCAGTTAATTTTACCCAATTTCCAAACAGCCTCATTTGAATTTAAGAGCCATAAATACTTTGTTGCCGTCGGTTGGCAGAGTAAACAAACTATTGATAGCGATGAAGTTATTGAATTTGTAGAACTGAATGCGGGCATAGTTACAGCATTACTATTTGAACTTAAAATTCCTCTTAGCCATGAAGCCAAACCTTATGATATTGCCGATAAAATTTTATATGATGACCCTATAAACTCAATAATTAAATATGAAGATTATTCTTTAATAAGCAATGTTTTTGAACCATTTTCTGTCTATCGAATTCCAGAAGATTCTGCTTTTATTGAAAAAAATGATCTAGATTTAATAAGAATATCAGGTTTCTACGCTTTAAAGAATAGCCAACTAATTGCCTTGAATTTTTCTCGTGAAACCCTTGATAAATTTGAAAATGTTTTTTTTGAAGGTTCAGAGAGCATACCTTATGAAAATTTATTATTTAGTTTAGTTTCGGTCTCTTGGAAATATTCATTCCTTGATATTTATAGATGTATAGAAAGGCTGTTTTCTATAGCATTCTGGGCAGATTTTCACAAGAACTTGAAGATAGAAGATTCACTTTTAAAGTTTTCGGCTGATCTTGAAAACCACACGCAGTGGAAACCCAAAGAAATCGATGCAGTTAATAAACTAATTAAAGATTCGCCGGAAGAAGCTTGTCGTTTATTGAAAGAAATTAAAAGTTTTATTGATGGGACAGAAGCAGCTGACTGTGGAGATTTAGTTTATAAAATTCGGAATTCTATAGTTCATTTTAGACCAGCAAATCAGTCTATTAATCTCGACGATAAGAATTGGGATATGTTAATCAGAGCATCTTTGTATATCGTTGAATATTGGTATAAGCAATATGACGAACAATTAACGCTTAGATAGTCCCGCCATACCTTACCAACCTTTTCAACAATTTCTACTATCAATACTCCGGACAGTTTTTGAGACAGAGGCTGAAACCCTCATTCTACCGTTAGCATTTGACCTCACTGAGAAGGCTGAAACCCGCATTCTGCCGTTAGTGATTGAAAACTGTCCGGACTATTGTACTATAAAAATTCAAATATTAGGATAAATTAACTCATGACCTCCACAATTGCCACCGAAGAAGAACTCAAAATTCCCGTTTTCGATCCCGCTTACACTGATGCCAGAGGCGGCAATGTAGGAAAAATTTTCAACAACCCAGAAATCCTGCGCCACTCGATGCTATATTTGTCACCCCGCCAGCTTTTGCATTTCCCTACTTTTCAAGTTCTAAATATCGAGCCAAAATCCGTTGAATTTCTGGTATTTGTTGCAACTCCAATTGCCCAAGACAGCGCACAAGTCTGCGTTTATCAAACGTCATCGGATCGACGCACACGATAAAACTTTCGGTACTCAGACCATTGAGAGTCGAAGGAATTACGGGCAAAACAATGGGTCGTAAATGCTCGTTTGGAACAGCAGAAGTGATGGGCAGAACTGTGACTTTACTGCGTTGATTAAAAGCAGTTCCTGAAATAATTACGGCTGGTCGAGTCTTGCGGATTTCTGTACCGACTGAGGGATCGAAATTCACGAGCCAGATGCTTCCCAGTCGGTAATCGCTGCTTGCTGCCATGCTTCATCCTCATCGGTTAATTCATCACTCAATTCATCGAGCAATAAACAGGCTTCTACCATTGCCTGCTGTTCTTGTTGTTTACGCCACGCTTGCAATAAAAGCTCAACTAGCCGACTGCGATTTTCTACACGCTCGTCAATGTAACGCACTAGCTCATCTGGCAAAGAGATAGATACTTTCATATTATTTATGCCACTTTTAATACTACCAATGGTAGCACAACGATCGAGCACATAGCAAACTTATGAAGTAGAGCAGCAGCAACGCCCATTCCGTCTGATTCCGATCGCCCCCTACACAAAATTAGCCGGATCTTGATCTCGCCGATGCTTCAGCAGAATCGGAGAACCTTGGCCATCACCCACCAAAGCCGCCGTTTCCTCCAACGCTTCCCTCAGCCGCTTGGCCGCGTAGATGGACATATCGCGGGGCACATTCACCCGATCGCGCAAATACCGCAAAGCCCCATCAGAACCCGTCGGCGGCGTACAAACTTCGCCAGTCATCATCAAAGTTAAAGCACAACGCAAAGCCTCATCGAATAACTTGTCATCAGCAGGATTGACTCGAACGATGTTGCGGTAGTGCTTAATGACGCGATGAAGTGCTTCAGCGCGGGAGGTTTCCGGTTCTGGATACATCACATCCGGCAGTCCAGCCCAAGGCCCATTATCCACGCGGGCTTTATTGACTAGCATCTGAGGTTCGCCGTTTTCATAACAGCCGCCCATCTGAGGCGGTAAATCGTGGACGTGAGTGTGAAAATCGCTCTGAGTGCCGCGATAGGTAGGGCGGGTTTCCATCGCAGCAAACCAGTCAGCAAAGCGCGGGTTTTCTTCCCGCATCGAGTAGCCTTTGTAGTAGTAAAGACTGGCATTCATCCGTTCGACGTAGGGCGTAAAGATCACATCCGCAGTGCCAAATTCATCGAGGAAATAAGGCCCCGGAGTGCTAGCCAGAGCCTTTTCTACCTGGGCGACGACGCTGATAAATTGGTCGCGGTTGTGCTGTTCTACTCTGGCTGAACTTGCTGGGTAGCACAGCCAAGAGCACCAGGCTCTAAATAGCAGTCGCTCTAACCGCCGCATGGGTATTACTGCGGGGTTTTCCATGCCCAAACCCAAGGGGCCATAGACTCGTTCCAGGGCGATTAAGATATCATCGCTTTCGGTGATGATGCGGCCGTCTAGTTCGATCGCCGGTAGCATTCCCGATGGCACCTTACGCTTGTACCAGCTTTCCTTTTCCCCATAGCAGAACATTGTAACTTTGTCAATACGGTAGGGGATTTGTTTTTCTTCCAGCCACAGCCAGATTTTTTGGCAGTAGGGACACCAAGCATGGTTATCGCGGTACAGGGTGACTCGCACATCGGATTCGGTTTTACCAAAGAGGCGCAAGCGGGATTGAGCGTTGGTTGGCCCGTTGACGTGATCGACTTCAAAGTCTGTGAGGGCTTCTAATTCTGTCCAGCTTAGGGGGGTCATGCGATTTTAGATTTTAGATTTTAGATTGGAGAATTGAAGACAGCGACTGCTTCGTGGCCATAATAGAACTTACCCACCAACTCTATCTGTAGGGTGCGCTGTGCGCGCACCTTACCCCTACCCATAGCGCATTCAACTATTTTTTGGTCTTAGTCCTCAATAAAATAGTTGGTTATCAGTTAAAAAAGGCTTTGAGGACTGAAGTCCTCACTACCAACTTAACTACAATTAAGGCGACATTTGGGCAGGGGGTGGGGCGTCTTGAATTTTATCCAGTGCTGCTTTCATTTCAGGAGTGGCTAGCAACTTTTGGGTATCTGCAATTAAACGATCGCCCCAGAGGTTTTCTTTGAGATATTCTACGGTAGCATAGCGTTTGTCAAGTTTCAGAGCTGCTTCTCCCATCGCCAAGCCTTTTGCTTTGTCACCTTTGGTGTACAATGCTACTGCTAGAGCTAGCATTGATTCTGCTGCTTTGTTGTCGATCACGATCACTTCTTGCCAGCGTTTGATGGCGCTATCAACATCTCCCATTTCGTATTTGACTAATCCGATATTGTTAATAGCCGGCCACAGGTTTTTTTCTAAAGCAAAGGCTTTTTCGTATTGGGCGATCGCCTGATCAAACCGCTTCAGCTTATAAAAAGCATTGCCTAAATCAAATAATGCACCCGGAGTGTCTGGTTTTAGTTTCAACCCTGCTTGCAAATATTCGACTGCTTTCTCGTAGTTCGCTTTCCGAAAGTGAGCTTCTCCCAAGACAAATTTAATTGATGGATTTTCTGGCGACAGAGATTGAGCTTGCCCTAAAGCTTCAATGCCTTTGTCAAACTGCTCGACTTGAAGGTACAAGCTGCCTAACAAAGTCCAACTTTGAGCATTTTTGGGCGCTAACTGTGTAGCGAGTTCGGCTCTAGGTACGGCTAGTTGGTACTGCTGGAGTCTGGCTAGCTGGACGGCTTCTTCTGCAAGGCTCAAGGCCGTTTGTTCGAGTTGGGCAGAGTCGATTTGCAGCGTGTAAGGCAGGAGTGCCTGTGCGACAACTGGCTTGGGCATTGTCCACAAACCGAGTGCGAGCACCAAAGATATTAAAGGAATGCGATTAGGCACTGTACAGCCCCAGAAAAAAATATAAGGGTTTCTCGATCGCCTATAATAACTCATATTTTTGAGTTTTGATATTGCTTCTTGACTCGCCACACTTCGGGGTTTTCCTTTAAATACTTCTCAAATTATGTTTACACTCAGGAGCGCCGTTTTTCTTCACTGTTTTAGAAACGACTGAGAACCTCACTACAAATAGGCAAAATTATGAGTTATTATAAACTTGAATGAGTTAATAAATAACGCTTCGCGGTGTTCCGTTAAATAATACCCAAACTCTGTTTTAACTCACAAATAATAGTTGGTCTTTACAGGTTTACAGAGGAGTGAATTCCTCACTACAAACTGGTAAATTCTTCATTTTCAGGAACTTGAGTGAGTTAATAAAGTCTGTTGAATTTTGTCTAATAATTGTGCTGCCGACAAGGAAGAAGGCAAAATTTTGGCAGATACTTCTTGCAGTAGAAAGTCGATCGCCTCGGATTCCGAATTTACAGCAGAGCGATAATCCCAGACTAAAATTGGCAGTTTTACTGCCATTTGGCGCAAGTTCGATAGCGCCTGCAACATAGCGGGAGATTCTGAGGGGGCATCTCGCAAGCACAGCAAAACTAAGTCAACGCTTTGATATTGTAACTGCTGCAAAACTTCTGTCCAGCAGGGAGCGATCGACCCTCGAAATCCTGCGGTGTGGACGTACTGAATCAAAGCTTGAAAGTTGGGAGTAGAAAACTGGGAATTGGGGAGGGGAATCTCGGCATTTGTCGATCGATCGCAATGTTCCAATTCTCCCGTCGGGTTCCCCCCAGCAGTGCGGTGCAAATCGGGTAAAGTCGAAATGTCGGCCAATAAAATACTGGGCTTCCAACTCATGCCAGCAGCGACTTGAATCACTTGCCACAAAGCACTTGCCACCAACCCGGTACCTGAAGTTTCACTGTCGTCGGGACTGCGGGTAGCCAAACAGGGAAATACCGACAATTTTTTGACTTGATTTGCCAGTTGCGTAGTTGCGGGGTCTAAAGTCACCAAGGGGAGAGAACCCAAATTTCGAGACCGACTTAACTGTTCGATAAAAGCTAAGGGGTTTTGCAGTTGACTCGTACTGTCCAAGACGATCGCGTCAGGTCGCCAAATTCGGGCTACGAGTTCTGCTTGGTCGAGGTCGTCTGCTTCTAAAACCTGACAGTAGGTGGGGTTGAGCAGTAAAGCGGAACCTTGAGAGGAACTGTTTTGCGGGCTGAGCCACAACACGGTTAAAGAACTCCTCACTTTGCCGGTACTAGCATTACTGTGACCGATCAAGTCTGCCAGCAGCCGCCGCAAAGCGGGTTCTTCCACTGGCAAGCTCAAAAAGCCTTCGGCTCTGTTGACACTGGCCCGTTCTTTTTCGCCTCTGGTGGCCGTGATGATCGCCGGAATCGATCGGGTATCTGGATCGCTCTTGAGCAGCGTCAGCACGTCCCAACCGGACAGCAGCGGCAGCAGGGGGTTGAGGAAAATCGCTTCGGGACTGAACCTGCGGGCTTTTTCCAGCGCTTCGGTGCCGGAACGGGCGACTATTACTTGGTAGCCCAAACCCGATATGACGTTGGTTAAATCTTCGATATATTTGGGAACTGCTTCGACTATTAATACTAAACGAGAGCGAGAATTGGCGATCGGAGTCTGATATTTTGGTTTTAATAATTCTTCCTCGGTGGCTGTAGGTGCTGGGAATTCTTCGCTGCTGTTTCCCGGAGGATTTGGCGGCAGCAGCAGGGTAAATTGAGAGCCTTGGTTTTCTGAGGAAATAAACGAAACGTCTCCGCCGTGGAGCCTAGCTAGGCGTTGAGTCAGTACCAGTCCCAGCCCGGTTCCTTGAAAACGCCTGGTGAGGGGGCTTTCTAACTGTTGGAATTTCTGAAAGATCAGGTGCTGTTTGTCGGCGGGGATGCCGATGCCAGTGTCCCAAACAGTGAATGCGATCCAGCCTTCCCAAACATTTACTTTCAATCCGATTTTGCCGCCGATTTCGGTGAATTTTAGGGCATTGGAAAGGAGGTTGACCAGCATTTGCCGCAGCCGCAGTTCGTCGGCAATTAAGTGGCTCAGTCCTGGTTCTATTTCGAGTGTAAATTCTATTTGGGCGGAGGGTTCTGCGTTTGCTGTACCGTCCGTTTTGCTCGGGGCGGGAGGGTTTTTTTCTTCTTGCTGTTGCAGTTGTTTTGCTTGTTCAAAGGCTCTTTGGCAGGTTGATGCTATTTCGACCGGTTCGGGAATTAGTTCTAGCTGCCCGGTTTCCATCCGGGTCAAGTCTAATATATCGTTAACTATTGTCATCAAATGCCGCCCGCTTTTATGGATTAGTTTGGCGTAGCGTGTTTGGCGATCGTTGAGTTCTCCGATCAATTTATCTTTGAGGAGGCTGGACAAACCGAGGACGGCGGTGAGTGGGGTTTTTAGTTCGTGGCTGATGCAGGATAAAAATTCGTCTTTGAGTCGGTTGAGGTGGATTAAATCTGCGTTTTTCGCTGCTAGTTCTTTGGCGACTAAATGTTCTTCCGTGACATCTTGTCCCATTACTAAAATTAGCTGGTCTGAGAGCGGTTGTTTGACAAATTGCCAGATCCGTTCTTGACCTTTTTGTACGGGGCACTCGCAAATGTAGGTGTCTGGTTTGCCGGCCATCGGACACCAAGCTGGAGCGGTTAATGTTGAAGGGGAGGCTGCAGCGTACAGGGGGAGCGGGCAACTGGTGGCTGCTGTTGAATCACGCGCGGCGAAGCTATCCCGTAGGGAATCGCCCGATCTACTTGCTCCTACTAGGCTCCTGCTGTCTGTGGTGATGCCCTCTAACTGCACGCTCTTGTATTCGCTTGTTAAATGGCTTGGTTTGCGGGGCGAGTGTTTACCCAAATTTGCTGCTGGTTCTGGAACTGGTTCTGGACCTGCTCCCAGCAAAATCCGCCACGCTGCGTTTTGGCTGACTATTTGTGCGGTGGGGGTTTGCAGTCTCAGGGGCAGGGGCAGTTTTTCCAACAGTTGGACTAGAGAGTTTAGGTTTTCCGAAGGTTTCAATCCTGCTTCTAGAAAGCGCACTTGAGCGTCTAGGGCCGTGGCGATGGCTTCGGAAACCGGCCTTAATTCGATTTCTTTGACGGCTGTTGCCGACTCTGTGAGGCTGCACAGCGAGCTGCTGTTGAGTGCGGCGAATTGCAGCAGGCTCAGGCTGTCTAGCATTCCTAAAAATTGACCACTGGCATCTGTGAGGGCGATCGGGTGGTTTGATGAAATGCCGGCGGTTTGGCGGTTTTGCCGGGCTGGGGTGTTCTGTTCCTCTGTTTGCAGGTACTGCCAGAATTCGCTGACGCTCATAGCGGCGGGTAATGCCCTGACTGGTTCGATCGCGATCGGGCTTTCTGACAAAGGTTGCTGCCCGTCGTTTGTGCGATCTGCCGCGCGGGCCCAAAGGCTGCGGAGGTAAACTAATCCCACCGGCTGTAGCTGTTCGTTGACTACTGCGACTCGATCGCAGTTGCAGGATATGAAAATTGACAGCAGCGATTCTAGCGCAGCCGTTTGGAGGCACAGCGGCACTGGCTCGATAAAATTTTTGAGACTGGGGCTGGTGGTTGACATAACAAAACTGAGAGTCTGCTATAGATAGCAGTAATATTTTTGATACCCAATGTAGCTGCGGATTTCTATATCTTATTTGTTTTATATCAGTTCGCTATTAAGCCGGGGATCGGCACCGAGACAGGGGAGTTCGATGCCTACGCCTGATTTGAGGCGACTAGCAATTATTTTAAGGCTTAAGCTTAATTGCAGAAATCAAGCTCAGGGTGCTTGACACAAAAACCAAGGAGTACACTTTGATTATTCCTGTGCTGTAAGCACATCGCTTATTTTGCAGTTAAGATTGGTTAAAATAAATGTTGAGATGATTGTTAAAATGTTAAGTTTTTTGTAAAGGAGATATCAACTCTGAGCGATCCAGCACTTTCGGGCAACTTAGGTGGTGCACCTACAGCTTTGCTTCCCCAACTGTCTATCGGTATTTTTATCCGCTCTGAGGAAATCGCAGCCTCCGCGATCGAGCTTTTGAGAGACGAACGCTATGCTTTAACGCACATTAAGTCGGCAGTGGAGCTTTTGGGGTTCCTTAAGCACAATTATCACCTTGATTGTTTGGTTTTGGAGGTGGATGGGGATCTGCGATCGCTTCTGGGCAAGGTGCAAGAACGATCGCTCTTTTTGCCTGCTGTGATTTTTTCGCCTGACGCGCAGGTAAATGGCAAGCCGGAAGCACCATATTCAGATGGTTTTGAGGCCGCAGCTAGTACCGCCAACAACAGTCAAGACGAAAGCTGTACTTTTTTTTATCACCCTGCTGAGGTGCAACTGGCAATCGCTCGATCGAGCGAAATAGCTGCCGGTATCGATCGGGCGATCGCACAATTTCTGAAACTTTCAACTCCGGTTCCTGTCAATTACCAATCCGTAACGGTAGATGCGACAGCCCAATTGACTGCTCAAAGTTTGCTCAGCCGACAGCAGCGGCGGCTGGCGGAAAAATTACGGGAGCGATTAGGATACTTAGGTGTGTATTATAAAAGAAATTCCCAGATTTTTTTGAGAAATCTGTCTGGCTCTGAGAAACAAAAGTTTTTGGAGCAACTCAAGTCAAGTTATCGCGACATCGTTTTGAATTATTTTTCTCAAGATACTGCCGTCAACAATCAAATAGATGAATTTGTGAATTTGGCTTTTTTTGCTGATGTTCCCGTGACTCAAATTGTAGAAATTCACATGGAATTGATGGACGAGTTTGCTAAACAGCTAAAAATAGAAGGGCGCAGCGAGGAAATATTGCTCGATTACCGCTTGACTCTGATTGACGCGATCGCTCATATGTGCGAGATGTATCGGCGATCGATTCCCAAAGAAACCTCTCAAGGTAGAATGTAGAAGGGATTCGGCATAATTTAAGAAAGAAAAGGTAGAAGGTAGAATCTAACCAAAAAGAAAGGAGCCGACAAACGGCCGCGCGAGCGCGAGGCTGAAATTATTATAAAATAACAAAGAACAGCGGATTTAAGACAAATAACAACTACAACTAACATCTGGCAACTAATACTCAACATTTAAAAAAGTTCATGAGTCCTCTGAAGAAAACCTACGTTCTGAAGCTATACGTTGCGGGGAATACTCCCAACTCCGTGCGAGCTTTGAAAACCCTAAAGGACATCCTAGAACAAGAATTTCAAGGCGTCTACGCGCTGAAAGTCATAGATGTTCTTAAAAATCCTCAGCTAGCAGAAGAGGACAAAATATTGGCAACCCCGACGCTTGCCAAAATCCTGCCGCCGCCGGTGCGAAAAATTATTGGCGATTTGTCCGATCGTGAGAAAGTTCTGATAGGATTAGATTTGCTCTATGAAGAACTTCGCGAAGAAGACCTGAATTCATAAGATAATCAGGTGAGAGTCAGTCGATTTTAGATTTAAGACTTCGGTTTGGCGTGAAACGTTCGGCGAGCGCGAGCGTCGAAGCGTCGAGTCGCGCTCAGTCGAACGATTTTAGATTTTAGATTTACTCAACAGATGAATCTGGGAGGTTGAACAAAAGTCTAAAATTTTTATCTTTCCACGACAGGAGTACGTGGCACGGTATCGGTTTTTGGGCGGGGTCATTAGTCAGCAGTCAGCAGTCATTAGTTATTGAGCAAGAGCCCAAACTAAAAGCTGGGTACAAAGACTCATGATCGGCGGTTAATGAGTGACAACTAAAGAATACTGAGAGTTGACAAAAATCGACATGAATGAAATTAGTCAAACGGTTAAACGAGAAGGATTGGTAACGGCAGGAGTTGAAAAAATTCGCACGATGATTGAGGGTTTCGATGACATCAGTCACGGCGGAATGCCGCTCGGCAGAACCACCCTAGTCAGCGGCACATCAGGAACGGGAAAAACTTTATTTGCCGTACAATTTCTCTATAATGGAATTACCCATTTTGACGAAGCAGGAGTTTTCGTAACTTTTGAAGAATCTCCGACAGATATTATTAAAAATGCTTGCAGTTTCGGTTGGGATCTGGCACAGTTAATCGAGGAAGGCAAGCTATTTATTTTGGACGCTTCCCCCGACCCAGAAGGTCAAGATATCGTAGGAAATTTTGATTTATCAGCCTTAATCGAGCGAATTCAGTACGCCATTCGCAAGTACAAAGCCAAGCGGGTTTCTATAGATTCTGTTACTGCCGTATTTCAGCAGTACGATGCTGCATCGGTGGTGCGCCGAGAAATTTTTCGCTTAGTTGCGCGCCTCAAACAAGTAGGAGCAACTACAGTTATGACTACGGAACGGGTGGAAGAATACGGCCCGGTGGCACGGTTTGGAGTGGAAGAGTTTGTGTCGGATAATGTGGTGATTGTTCGCAACGTATTGGAAGGAGAACGCCGCCGCCGCACCATCGAAATTTTGAAGTTGCGGGGTACAACTCACATGAAGGGCGAATATCCTTTTACTATGACTAATGACGGAATTAATATTTTCCCATTGGGGGCGATGCGATTAACTCAAAAGTCTTCCAACGTGCGGGTTTCTTCCGGTGACAAAACTCTCGACGAGATGTGCGGTGGCGGTTTCTTCAAAGACTCGATTATTTTGGCTACGGGTGCAACGGGAACCGGCAAAACGCTGTTGGTGAGCAAGTTCTTGCAGAATGCTTGTATGAACGGTAATCGGGCGCTGCTGTTTGCCTATGAAGAGTCGCGGGCTCAGTTGTTCCGCAATGCTTATTCTTGGGGGATTGATTTTGAGGAAATGGAAGAGAAAGGACTGCTGAAGCTGCTGTGTACTTACCCGGAATCTGCCGGTTTGGAAGACCACTTGCAGACTATTAAATCAGAAATTGCGGAGTTCAAACCTTCTCGAATTGCTATAGACTCGCTGTCTGCCTTAGCTAGGGGTGTCAGCAATAATGCTTTCAGGCAATTTGTGATCGGAGTGACAGGTTTTGCGAAGCAGGAAGAAATAACCGGCTTTTTTACGAATACCAGCGACCAGTTTATGGGTTCTAATTCGATTACGGACTCACATATTTCTACGATTACTGACACGATTATTATGCTCCAGTATGTAGAGATTCGAGGAGAAATGTCGCGGGCAATTAATGTGTTTAAGATGCGCGGTTCATGGCACGACAAAGGAATTCGGGAATACACAATTACTGAAAGAGGCCCACAAATTAAAGATTCGTTCCGTGGTTACGAACGCATTATCAGCGGTTCTCCGACTCGGATTACGATTAATGAGAAGAGTGAGCTATCGCGGATTCTCCAGGGTGTGCAAGGTCAAGACGATGAGGATATTTGAGAGTTAGCAGTAATTCATCGTTGTTAAAAGTAGGTTGGGTTGAGCTAGGAAACCCAACTTTTTTAAGTTTAGGAGTTTGTGAACATTTATAGCAACCGCGACAATGTTTTGGAGGTTCTTAATTGCTGAAATAAAAGCTTTTATTGCCTTTTGTATCAGCGCCTTCTGCTATAGCAATCCCACTAAATAGGTTTTGGTAAAAATCTAGAGGTAAGGTGTTGTCACTCTAAATTGTATACCCTTTATCAAAAAGGTGAAGTACAAGTTGAGATTTGAGATTTTAGATTGGGGGATTGTGGGATTGAGGGATCTCTACCTCATCTTTATGAGAACTGCTATATATTTCAATGAAATCTCAAAAATCATAAAATCCTCTCTCTATCCGATTCTCGAACATAACAGAAAATCTTGCTGGCCTAGCAGCTTAGCCCCGCGTCGTGCCTATCTGTACTACCCCTAGATTAGCGGAACTCTGGGAAATTATTATACAAAAATCTTAATAATAATTTTATTCTCAAAAATCATTATTTACACCTCATCACCAGTATTAGCCTCTCTCTAGCTTCACAAGATGAAATGAATTTCGATAGCTAGCTCAAAAATGCAGATATTTTCCTATATTACGTTAAGGAATCGGGCAAACTACCTATAGTTTTTACACAGCAACAATACCTTCGCCCGAATCCAATACCTTGGCGATCGCAAATCTCTTGAATTGTGCTTGGAAAGCCAATACTTGCTGTATGATCAACCTCAGCTCGATTGACCCACAGGTAGCCTTGCTGGTGTTAAAGTTATACTAGGAGAGCATTCTCCTGAACTAGGTTGGATTCATCGCCATAGATGTATTCTCATCACCGAAAAAACTGGATTGATTTTGGCATGGAGCAAATGGATTTTAGAGCCAGCTTGCTGGCAATATCAGCAGTGGCTAGCCGCAGGACTAATTCTGCCTAATATCGTGGTGAATCTGTCGGCACGTCAACTCAGCCAACCGACTTTAATCGCTAAGAGCGATCGCATCCTTGAGCGAACCGAGATGAAGCCAAAATATCTATAGCTACAGATTACGGAAACTGTAAAGATGCTTAATGTTGACATTACCTACAATCTTTTTAGCCCATGATCGAAGCCTGGCATTGGGATTTTTGTCGATGATTTTGCGACTGGGTATGCTGCTTTTAACAACCTGAAAAATTTTCTGGTGAAGTCGCTCAAAATTGCTCGCTTATTTGTGTGCGATTTAGCCAGCGAGCCGAGCGATCGCGGAATTGCCCAACCCATACTTGTAATCCCACATGGCTTAAATCTAAGCACAATTGCCCAAGAAAAGGAAACCCCAGCGAAATGGGAATAGTTACAAGCGAGCGCCTAGGAAATCGGGCAGAGTTATATGTTGAGGCAGTCGGTCATTGCTGAGGTTGCCACTCAATTAATCCGACATCCTGAATTGTTGTCTACCACTCTTTGGGATGAGCAATCCTCATAAAAGCGCGCAAAAGTCTTATAATCAATTTAATGCTCGTGTCGATCAAATGACTCAAAAAATTTTACGGCGGAATAATATAAAAGTGTTTGGACAAGGCACCCAGACGATGATCTTTGCTCATGGATTTGGGTGCGATCAAAATATGTGGCGTTTCGTAACACAGGCTTTCGAGAAGGACTACAAAATCATCCTATTTGATTATGTAGGTTCGGGACAGTCTGATATTAGTGCCTACAGTTATGAACGGTACAGCGACCTCAATGGCTATGTTCAGGATGTCCTCGATATCTGTGAAGAATTGGCCTTGACTGATGTGATTTTTGTCGGTCATTCTGTCAGCAGTATGATAGGTCTTCTGTCCTCAATTCAAGCTCCTCATTACTTTAATCGCCTGATTTTCGTAGCGCCTTCACCCTGCTACATAAATGATTTACCAAATTATTACGGAGGGTTTGAGCGCAAAGATATTGAGGATCTCCTCGATATCATGGAGAAAAATTACATTGGTTGGGCAAGCTTTATGGCGCCAATGGTGATGCAGAATCACGAGAGTCCTGAGTTAAGTCAGGAACTTGAGGCAAGTTTTTGTTCCACCGATCCGGTGGTTGCAAGTCGCTTTGCCGAGGTGACTTTTTACTCTGACAATCGCAGTGATTTACCGAATGCCTCAGTACCTGCACTGATATTGCAATGTAGTGAGGACATGGTAGCTCCCACCGAGGTAGGGCATTATCTCCACCGCCACCTGCCTAAAAGTACGCTAGGGCTGATGAAAGCTACGGGACATTGCCCGCACCTGAGTCATCCACAAGAGACGATCGAGATGATTAAGGAGTATTTGAGTGTACCTCATACTACCTGATTTGTATGGCAAACATGACCTACCAGATAGACGAGCTACTCAACACGTCACCCTGTGGATTCCTCTCGTTTGCTGACAATGGTACGATCCTAATGGTCAACGCCACATTACTGCAATTACTCGGATACGAAACCGATGAACTGCGGGAACGGAAAATGGACTTTATTCTGCCAATGGCCAGCCGGATTTTTTTTCAAACCCATTTCTTCCCCCTGTTGAAACTTGACGGTAAAGTAGAGGAAATTTACTTCTCATTAAGGTCAAAGCAGGGTAATGATATACCTATGCTGATCAACGCTGTGCGTCGGGATAAGGGAGGAAGCTTCGTCAACGATTGCATCTTGCTCTGTATCCGCCAGCGTATCCTGTACGAAGGTGAAATTATTAAAGCAAAAAAAGCTGCAGAGGCAGCGATTCTCGCCCAAAAGCAAGCGGAAATCGCCCTGCGGCAACAGTACGACAAGGCAATATTACTTCAAGAAATTACTCAACACATCCGTCAATCTCTTGATTTGTCCACAATTTTTGAGATTGCTTCCCAGGAGATTCGCCTGTTTCTTGATGCCGAGCGCGTCGGCATATTTAAGTTCTATCCTGACAGTAATTTTGGATATGGTGAGTTTGTTTCAGAATCCGTAGGCGAAGGATGTAAATTGGTAAGCAGAAATCAATTTAACGACCCGTGTGGTAGTGAACAAGATCCAGATTCATATCAAGAAGGGAGAATGCAGGTAGTAGAAGAGATCAATAAGATTGACCTTCAACACTGTTACCGCGCTCTTTGGAAACAATTTCCGGTTCGGGCTAATTTAGTTGCGCCGTTGCTCAATGGACAAGAGCTGTGGGGGTTGTTATTTATTCATCAATGTTCTGCTCCTCGGCAATGGGAAGAATTTGAGATTGACCTTGTTAAACAGATTGCTAATCAGTTAGCGATCGCCATTAAACAAGCGGATATTTTTCAGAAGTTGCAGAAGGAATTGGCAGAAAGGCAGCAGGCCCAAGCGCGCATGAGAGAAATTAATCAACAACTGGCACTCTCTAACGAAGAACTAGCCCGCGCTACTCACCTCTTAGAACAAGTGGTAAATATTGATGGGTTGACTCAAATTGCTAATCGCCGCTGTTTTAATGACCGCTTAGAGCATGAATGGCAGCGGCTATACCGGGAACAAAAACCTATTTCTCTTTTGTTGTTTGATGTGGATTATTTCAAACGTTATAATGATTGCTACGGTCATCAAATGGGGGATGATTGTCTGTTCAAACTTGCTCAGACTGTGCAAGAGGTTGTGTACCGTCCGGCGGATTTGGTGGCGCGTTACGGCGGAGAAGAATTTGCCATTATTTTGCCTAATACTGATCTTGAAGGAGCGAGTTCGGTGGCACAACGGATTCACGCTGCTATTAAAGCTTTACATATTCCTCACAAAACCTCTGATGTGAGCGATGTAGTTACTATTAGTATGGGTATCGCTAACTTGATTCCGATTTCGGAACTATCATCGGCTGACTTGATTGCGATCGCCGATCGTTCACTATACCGTGCCAAGGAACAGGGGCGCAATCAGTCCGCGACCTGCTACAGTGGCGAGTCGATTTTTGACACTGGCGCTTAAATCACAATAATTGAAACCGAGGACAAAAATTTGTCCCCGGTTTCTCAAAGTCAGTCATTCTATAAATTTAAATGAGCACGGAGGGATTTGAACCCCCGACCCTCAGGACCGGAACCTGATGCTCTATCCACTGAGCTACGTGCCCTCGACTTTTTTGAGTATAACACGTCTTGCAGAAAATGGCGAGTGCCGATCGCAAATTTCTCGATCAGTCTCCAAAGTCCTTGATATGTGCGGGTTTCACTCGGCCGCGCGAGCAAATATCAGGTTGTTCTCAAAGCCAGAAACTGCAACTTTTACCTAAATGGTAACAATAATACGACAATGGGTAAAATAAGAGACTTTAATCGAGTAAACATTAGGTTCACATTAGATCGGGGTCGAGCATCTACCACAGCTAAAATAGCCCGCATCAATTGCCCCTAGCTAAGCGGCAGTAAATAAAGGTGCTGCTATTAAGACCGGTGGTACAAATACGGTTCTAGACTAAGTTCACCAAACCTCTCAATCTTATGGTTTCTAAAATGTTAGACAAATTCCCGCTGCGAACTGTTCTCATAGTTCCATTTGTACTGCAAATCGTGGGAGCCGTGGGACTTGTAGGATATCTGTCTTTTAGAAACGGACAAAAAGCAGTTAATAACCTTGCCAGTCAGTTAATGAGCGAGGTGAGTTTGCGTGTCGAGCAAAACCTGCAAGTTTACCTGACAACTCCCCATCAAATCAATCAAACCAAGCAGGATGCTGTCAAGCTCGGCTTGTTAAAGATGGGAAATTTATCAGCTTGGGAGAAATATCTTTGGCGGCAAGTACAATTATATCCATATATCAATTTTACCTCCGTTGGCAACAATAAGGGAGATTATAGAGCCGGTGAACAACTGTCTAACGGCTCCCGACTGATTAATGTGATAGAAACATCTACTGGGTTAAATTTTAATTCTTATAATACGAACGAGCGAGGCGATCTCACTACAGTTACTACCATTGCCAAAAACTATGATAATCGGCAACATCCTGCGTACCAAAAAGCCGTAAAAGTCGGCAAACCTACTTGGAGTTCGGTTTTTGTTTCCTTACTAGAGCCGACCTTAATTATCAGCGCTCTCCAACCCGTATACAGCGACAAAAATCAGCTAGAAGGAGTCTTATTTACTGCCTTGCGTCTCGACCATCTTGGGAGATTTCTTAACAGTCTCAAAGTTGGCAAATCCGGTCAAACATTTATTATAGATCGCCAGGGTACTTTATTAGCAACTTCCACAACAGAAAAACCGTTTCGCACTAAAGGTAATGAAAGACAATTATTTAAAGTAGAAGAAAGCAGCAACCCTTTTACTCGCTCGACAGCTAAATATTTGACGGCAAACTTTAAAAAATTAGACCAAATTAAAAAATCCGAGTTATTGAGCTTTGAAATAAATGACAAGCGACAATTTTTAAAAGTCCTGCCGTTTCAAGACGGCAAAGGTTTAGACTGGCTGATTGTCGTAGTTGTTCCAGAAGCAGATTTCACCAAAGAAATCGATGCCAATACCCGCACAGCGGTTTTGCTTTGTTTCGCAGCTTTAGGACTAGCTGTGGCGATCGGCATTCTGACTTCTCGGTGGGTAACAAACCCTATTTTAAGCTTAAATACAGCAGCAAAAAATATTGCTAAAGGTGAATGGGAGAAAACAGTACAAAGCGAACGTTCTGACGAATTGGGGGAATTAGCCAAGTCATTTAACAGCATGGCTCAACAACTGCAACAATCTTTTGAAACTTTAGAACAGCGAGTGCAAGAGCGGACGGCAGAATTGGCTGTAGCTAAAGACAAAGCTGAAGTAGCGAATCAAGCTAAAAGCACTTTTCTTGCTAATATGAGCCACGAATTGCGATCGCCTCTCAATGCAATTCTCGGCTTTTCCCAACTGATGACTCGCAGCCAAACTCTATCGCCCGAACATCAAGAAAATATTAGCATAATTAGGAGCAGCGGAGAACACCTCCTTACCCTGATTAATAACGTGCTGGATTTATCTAAAATTGAATCGGGGCGCACCACCCTCAATCCCCATAAAATAGATCTCTATCGCCTGCTCAATGACTTGGAAGATATGTTTCAACTCAAAGCCGATGACAAGCACTTGCAGTTGGTTTTTGAACGCAGTCCCGATGTGCCACAATACATAGAAACTGACGAGTTAAAGTTGCGACAAATCTTAATTAATCTGCTCAATAACTCTCTTAAGTTTACCGATAATGGCAGTGTAGCGGTCAGAGCTAGCAAGCAGTCATTAGGTAGAAATCAGCAAACCGAAGGGGGAAATTTTGAGCACTCCGAAGTATCACCCAATACAGAAAATCCAGCAATTAATGGTTTTAAAATATCTCAAGTCAGTCAGTCGAACAACCAGATTATTGTAACGCAAAATGACGATTCAGCTTCTACCTCTTCCTTCTTCCTTCATTTTGAAGTCGAGGATACTGGCCCCGGTATTGCTACCAATGAATTAGACGATCTTTTTGAACCTTTCATGCAAACCAAGACAGGCAAAGATTCGCAAGAAGGTACCGGCTTGGGATTGCCAATCAGTCGCAAATTTGTGGAATTAATGGGCGGCGAAATGAGCGTCTGTTCTGCTGTTGGCAAGGGAACTAATTTTAAGTTTGACATTCAAGTTATTGCGGTCGATGCGGCTGATATTGAAATCCAAAAACCGAGCCGGAATGTTATTGCGCTGGAACCCAACCAACACACCTATCGAATTTTGATAGTAGACGATAAACCGCTCAACCGCCAACTGTTAATTAAAATCCTTTGTCCTCTGGGTTTTGAACTAAAAGAAGCTACTAACGGTCAAGAAGCTATTGAGATGTGGGATAGTTGGGAACCGCATCTAATTTGGATGGACATGAGAATGCCTGTGATGGACGGCTACGAAGCTACGCAATACATTAAAGGTACTATTAAAGGTCAAGCTACTGCGATTATTGCGCTGACAGCGAGCGTTTTGGAGGAAGAACGGGCAGTTATTTTATCGGCGGGCTGCGATGCTTTTATGAGGAAGCCTTTCCGGGAAGCCGATATTTTTGATGCTATGCACAAACATATCGGAGTGCGCTATATTTATGAAGATCGGGGGCAAGCTAATTTATTGGCAATCAAAGAGGGCGATCGCGCAATGACTGCGACTGATTTCGTGAAATTGCCTGAATCGCTGGTAGCTGATTTAAAGCTAGCGATACTGAATGCAGATATGGATTTAATTGATACCTTGATAGAGCAAATTCGATTAAAGGATGCAGTAACTGCAGGTGCGATCGCAACTTGTATAGAAAATTTTGAGTACGACAAAGTTTTAAAGTTAATATCTCAAGCAATATCACATGAATAACGACATTCTTAGCACAGAGCGCGGTAACATTTTAGTAGTTGATGACACCCCAGCTAATTTGCGGCTGCTAGCCGGAATTTTGAATGGCAAGGGCTATAAAGTCCGCCCCGTACCTAGCGGTGAGTTAGCGCTTTCTGCGGCAAAAGGTATGCCTCCAGATTTGATTTTGCTGGATATTATGATGCCCGAAATGAATGGATATGAAGTTTGCGAAAGAATCAAAGCTGATGAACGAACTTGCGACATCCCGGTGATTTTTATTAGCGCGATTAATGACGTACTTGATAAGGTCAAAGCCTTTGCTGTGGGCGGGGTAGATTATATTACCAAACCCTTTCAGATGGAAGAGGTTCTAGTGAGGGTAGAAACCCATTTAGCAATGTGCCACTTGCGAAAAAAGCTGCAACATAAAAACGATGAACTGACAGTAACTTTAGAGCAACTGCAAGCAACTCAGAATCAATTAGTGCAATCGGAAAAAATGGCCGCATTAGGGCAATTGATTGCGGGCATTGCTCACGAAATTAATACCCCGCTGGGGGCGATTCGATCATCTATCGGAAATATTACCAGCTTTTTGGATAACAATCTCAAAAGTTTGCCAGTTTTTTTCAAAGAACTGTCAACCGAACGCCAGCAGGATTTCGTAAGTTTGATGTACATTTCTAGCCAACAAACTTACTCTTTATCTACGCGAGAAAAACGGGGATTGAAAAAAGACGTGAAGCAGCAGTTAGAGTCGGAAGGGATTGACAATGCTGATAGCCTTGCTAGCATTTTCGTCAACATTGGATTCCATGGAAATCTGCAAGAATTCTTGCCGTTGCTCAAAGACGCGGACAGCGAAAATATTATAAAAACAGCCTACGACTTTGCTAGCATTCACAGAAGCGCCCGAACCATCGCTACCGCTACTGAACGCGCTGCAAAAGTCGTCTTTGCCCTGAAAAATTATGCGCGTTACGATGTAAATGGGGGAAAAATACAGGTGAAGATTACGGAGGGAATTGAAACTGTATTAACTCTTTATCAAAACCAAATCAAGCAGGGTGTGGAAGTCGTCAGAAATTATCAAGATCAATTGCCTGTGGTACTGTGTTATCCCGACGAACTCAATCAAGTTTGGACAAATTTAATTCACAATGCCTTACAAGCGATGGACAATCAAGGAACTTTAACAATTGACGCGGTACAACAAGATACCAGCGTCTTGGTAAAAATTACTGACAGCGGTAAGGGGATGCAACCGGAGATTATTCCGAAAATTTTTGAGCCTTTTTTTACTACTAAACCTGCGGGAGAAGGCAGCGGGTTGGGATTGGATATTGTCAAAAAAATAATTGAAAAACATCAGGGTAAAATTGATGTCGAGTCGGCACCCGGTAATACAGCATTTACAGTTTATTTGCCGATTAATTTAACTGAGTAGGTAAAGCGTCGCAGACTGAAGTCGGGGGCTAAAATTTGCAGTCTACCGGCGCAGAATGTAGAATTTGAAAAACGGTGTGCTTACCCATCGGGGTTCACCCTCCCAAACTAAAGAAGGAAACTAGCGATGTCTAAACCAGCAATTTTGTGTGTTGACGATGAAGTAGGAGTGCTGGAAAGTCTGGAAATAGAACTGCAACAGGCATTTAACGGTAAATATCTTTGCGAGTTTGCTGAAAGCGCTGCCGAAGCCCTGGAAATTATTGAAGAGCTATGTGAAGCTGAGGTTAACATTTTAGTAATTGTCTCTGATTGGTTGATGCCCGGAATGAAAGGAGATGAATTGCTAATTAAAATTCATCAAAAATATCCGCAAATTGTGACAGTGATGCTTACTGGTCAGGCAGACAAAGAAGCAATCGAACGCACAAAAACTCAAGCAAATCTTCATGCTTTTATAGAAAAACCTTGGCGAAATCAAGAATTAATTGAAGCGATTAAGTCGGGTCTAGCAAATTTATGAAAAAACCAGTCATTATTTGTGTCGATGATGAGCAGACTATACTCGATAGTCTGGAAATAGACCTGCTAAAAGCCTTTGAAGATAAATATTTAATTGAAACGGCCCAAAGTGGCGAAGAAGCTTTAGAGTTGCTGTCCGAACTTTTAGCAGAACAGTATGAAGTTCCTTTAGTTATTTCGGATCATATCATGCCTAATATGAAAGGAGACGAACTATTAAGGAGCGTTCATGCTATCTCGCCAAACAGTCTCAAGATCATGCTGACGGGGCAGGCAGATTTGGAGGCGGTAGCCAATGCTATTAACTATGCTAAATTGTACCGATACATACCTAAACCTTGGCAATGTGATGACTTAAAATTAACTGTCACTGAGGCAATATATAGATATTTTCAAGATAAACAATTAGCTGAAAAACAAAGAGAACTTCAGGAAATGAATCAGGAGTTGGTAAAATTAAACCGCAAGCAGGCAATGCTGATTGCCAAACTCCATGAAAACGAAAGTCGCTTGACGCAATATCTAGAAGCTATGCCATTGGGCGTGTGTGTACTTGATGCAAACGGGCAATCTTTCTACGCTAACCAGAAGGCGCGAAATGTATTTGGCAAAGGCACTGTGCCGCATATTAATTCAGAGCAAAAAGCAGCAATTTATCAATTCTATAAAACCGGGACTAATCAGAGATGCCCCGTGGAAGAATTGCCAATTATGCGGGCGCTTCGGGGCGAAAATGTGCGAACTGAGGGTGTAGAAATTCGTACAGCTAGTAAGATTATTCCTGTAGAGAGTTGGGCAACTCCAATTTATGATTCTACAGGCGATATTTCCTATGCGATTATTGCTTTTAGTGACATAAGTGAACGCAAGGAAGCTGAAGCGGCGCTAATTCAAGCTGAAGAGAAGTATCGCGGGATATTTGAAAATGCTCTAGAAGGTATTTTTCAGACGACGCCGGACGGACATTTTATTAGTGCGAATCCTGCTCTGGCGGAAATTTACGGCTACGATTCCGCGTCAGAATTGATAGAAAGTATTAATGATATTCAGCAGCAATTGTACGTGGAAGCGAACCGCCGTCAAGAGTTTCTGGCGCTGATGAAACAGCACGGTACTCTGTGTGAGTTTGAGTCTCAGGTTTACTGTCGAGATGGCAGCATTATCTGGATTTCTGAGTATGCGCGCACAGTTTATGATGCTAACGGTGAAGTGCTTTACTATCAGGGTTTTGCTAAGGATATTAGTTTACAAAGACAGGTGGAAGTAGAACGAATCAGGTTTACTAATGATTTAGAAAAAGCTTTGGCAGCCGAAGAAAAGTTAAATGAGGCACTGTCAGAAAACGAAAGTCGATTGACTCAATTCCTGGAAGCGATGCCAGTGGGAATATTTGTTGTCGATGGTAAAGGTAAACCTTTTTACATGAATTCTTGGGGCGAAAGGATACTAGCCCAAGGTTTAATTTTTGATGGGGGTACTGACCAATTTCCTGAAGCTTATAATTTTTACGATGCTGGAACTAATCAATTGTATCCCAGGGATAACCAACCCATTGTTCGGGCGTTGCGGGGAGAATTTGTCCGTATGGACGATCTAGAAGTTCATGGGTCGGATCGGATTGTGCCGATCGAGCTTTGGGCGACTCCAATCTACGACGAACGGAAAAACATAGTTTACGCGATCGCAGCTTTTCAAGACATCACGGAACGTCAAGAGGTAGAAACAGATCGCCGCAAGTTCACAGACGAGTTACAAAAAGCTTTAGCAGCGGAAGAAAAATTAACAGATGCTTACGGACGGTTTGTGCCGCACGAGTTTCTCCACTTTCTCGGATATGAAAGTATTCTGGAAGTCAAATTAGGCGATCAGGTACAAAAAAAAATGTCGGTGCTGTTTTCAGATATCCGCGATTTCACATCTCTTTCTGAAAGGATGAATCCCGCAGAAAATTTTCAATTTCTTAATGGTTATTTGTCGCGCATGGAACCAGCAATTACTGACAATTTAGGTTTTATTGATAAATACATTGGTGATGCGATTATGGCGCTGTTTGATGGCAGTGCGGACGATGCTGTGAAAGCTGGGATTGCAATGCTAGAAGAGCTTAATGAGTATAATAGTAGTCACAATCGACCCGATGGCCCGCCGCTACAAATTGGCATTGGAATCAATACGGGTTCTTTGATGTTAGGCACGGTGGGTGGTCAAAGTCGGATGGACAGCACGGTGATTAGCGACGCGGTAAACTTAGCCTCCCGCGTGGAAACGTTGACGAAAGAGTATGAAGTTTCGATGTTAATTACTCACAATACTTTTATACAGTTGAACGATATTTATGATTTGAGGTTGATCGATCGCGTAACAGTTAAAGGCAAATCGCGAATGGTAACACTTTATGAAGTATTTGCGGCCGACCCGCCAGAGTTACGACAGAAAAAGTTAGAGACAAAGACAATCTTTGAGCAAGCTTTGGTACTCTACAATAGTGACAAGTGTGGCGAAGCTATAAGATTGTTTTCGGCCTGCTTGGAAATCAACCCTAATGATAAGGTAGCTCAGATTTATATGCAGCGGTGTCTAAAAGGAGCGATCGCTCCTGCATAATACAATTTTAGAGTTTAGATTTGAGAATTGGGAATGACTTATTCCATAAGGATTTAGAATTTGCCTACAGTTGTCTTCTTTTTTGAAACTGGTATAATCATTGTTTAGACAGGCAGGAAAACGCAAACTATTGTTTCTTGCTGCGGCCAACTTTGTATTTTAAATTCTCCTCCGTGCAATTCTGCAAGGCGTTGAACGATAGCCAAGCCCAATCCCAAACCTGGTTGTTGGTAAAGTTTGCGATCGAACTGCCTGTAAGCTTCTAGCTGTGCAATCTGATCGGCAGTCATGCCACGGCCTTGGTCTTTGACAGACAGAATAAAAGTCTGATTTTCGACCAAAGTGCTTAAAAAAACTGGCGTTCCTTCTAAAGAAAATTTGAAGGCATTATCCAATAGTTCCTCAACAATTTTTGCGAGTCTCACAGAATCAATAGCTACCGACGAATCGTGCAAGTTTAATTGTAAATCGTCGGTTCTATTCGCGTGTTTTGCTTGCTGCCGCGCTTTTTGACTCAGCAAAGATTTTACACAGCTAAATTCGCTGTTTCGCATCTCCTTTAGCAGTTCGGGATTTGTGGCTGCTATCTCCAGTTCTGCATACAGCAAAAAGTTCTGAATCAGTCGATACAAGCGATGACCGGAAGTTTGAATTTGACCGATCATCTCTAAAATATCTGATTCCTCTAAGACATTATATTCTGACAGAATCAGCTCCGAAAAACCCAGAATTGCATTCAAAGGAGTTCGCAATTCGTGGGGCAGCGACATACTAATATTAGTGCGTAATTCGTCTAGCGTCTTTTGAGATTGTCGGCTAATTGTTTTTTGTTTTTCAAGTCTAATAGCAATGGCTTTTAGCAGTTCTTGCGGCGTACACGGCTTAGTAATGTAATCGTCTGCTCCCAGTTCCATGCCCGTGCGAATGTCACTTTTATCGGCTTTGGCTGTGAGAAAAATAAACGGAATTGTGGCAGTCAAGGGTTCGGAGCGTAAAGCTGTGAGGACGCCGTGACCGTCCACTTCCGGCATCATCATGTCGCACAAAATTAAATCCGGGATTTGTTCGATCGCCAATTTGATACCGACTTTGCCGTTAATCGCTCCAATTCCTTCAAAATTCTCGGCTTCCAGCAACTCTAAAATATTCTCTCTAATCGCTTCTTCGTCTTCCATTACCAAAATCTTGACCACGATTATTGCTCCTTTTAGTTAGTAGTTTGTTGAAAAATTCTGGGTTCAGACACTTGATAAGTTTGTTTCTTAGGCGCTTAATTAATCGTTAAGTAGCGGAGATGTATAGTTGATAATTCAGTTGTTATTGACTGGGAGGGCAAATTAGAGGCAAGGTAATAGTGAAAGTTGTGCCTTTTCCTTCTTGACTGTCGATCGCGAGTTGCCCACCGTGAAGTTCCACCGCCCTCTTCACAATTGCTAGACCTAGACCTGTTCCCGAAATAGTGCCGACATTTGTAGCTCGGTAAAAAGTTTCTAATATCCGCTCTCGATCGGCTTGGGGAATGCCGATGCCCTGGTCTTGAACTTGGAAAACAGCTTCTTTGTTTTGACAGTTGAGGTGCAAGGAAACTTTACTGCCGGCGGGGGAATATTTGATGGCATTTGAGAGGACATTTCCCAAGATTTGCTGCAGCAGTTTTTCATCCATTTGAGCCTCGCAGTTGCCGCCTTCATATTGAAAGGCGATCGGGTGTTGGTTGCTGTCGTTGAGCTGCTGCTCTTCTACCAGTTGACGGCAAAATTTTTCGAGGTTTAAGGAAACCGGTTGAAACTGCAAGGTATTGGCTTCGATTTTGCCAATTACGAGGATATCTTCTAATAACTCTGTCATGCGTTTAATTGCTAATTGAATCCGCACAAAATGAGTAGATTTTTTATCTTGGGGCCACTGAGAACTGTAATCTTGCAGCAATCCAGCGGAAAATTGGATGGTTGTCAATGGGGTGCGGAACTCGTGGGAAACCATTGTGACAAATTTAGCTCGCAGTTCTGAAAGTTCCTTTTCTCGTGCGAGGGATTTGAGAATTTCCGCTTCTGCTCGTTTACGATCGCTAATGTCACGGGCTTCAGCAATCAGTAGCAAAACTTGTCCAGTCTCATTTTTAACAGGTTTCAGTGAGAAATCAACTGTCACAATTTGGCCACTTTTGCCTAACAAGTCGATTTCGCTGCGGAAAAACTCGCCGCGACTTGATGAGCCGATCGCGCATTGCAACTGTTCGGAAACCTGTGGCGACTGGGCCCAAATCGCCATTTCCCAAATCGGCCGACCCACAATATCCTCCGATCGCAATCCGGCAAAATCCAGGGCTGTCTCGTTCACTTCCAGCACGATTCCTTCGGGAGTCAGCAGCTTGGTTAGCTGAAACGAAGAGTCAAAAATCGCCCGAAAACGCCGCTCGCTTTCTCGCAGCATTTGAAATGTTTGAGATCGTTCGATCGCGTAGCGGATCGTCCGCACTAATAATTGAGTAGTAATTTGACCTTTAACAATATAGTCTTGAGCTCCCAAGCGAACTGATTCAAGGGCGATCGCCTCATCGTCCAAGCCTGTCATTACCACCATTGCCGTATCCGGGGCAACTTCTCGCAGGCGAGTTAGGGTTTCCAAACCGCGGCTGTCCGGCAAAGAAAGGTCGAGCAAAACTACATCAAAGGGTTGTTTACACAGTTGTGCGATCGCCTCATGCAGGAACTCAACAGACACCAGTTCCCACTGGACGCCCACAGATACTTCTAACAGTTCTGCAAGCAAATCAGCATCAGCAGGATTGTCTTCTACTAACAGAATCTTAATCCACATAGCTTAGACGTTTTTGACTGTAAAATTTTCTCTCTACCCATCTCAGGTTAAACTTTTTTGCTTTCCCTTGCCATTTTCAACTTGAAAATTATTATTTGGGAACTGTCACCAGCACCAGCCACCAATCCTCAATCCATTTCACCAGCTTAGCGACTTGACTAAAATTGATAAGCTTAGTGATGTAGCACCGGGCCGACAGGGCATAAGAGTTGAGAATCTCTTCATCGGCTGCTGAGGTTGTCATAATTACCACCGGAATCATTTTTAACTTGGGTGCTGAGTTAATTTCTGCCAACAATTCTAAACCACTTATTTTAGGCAAATTCAAGTCCAGCAGAATTAAATCGGGAGGGGGTACGTCCACATACAAACATTTTTGCTTCAAAAAATTCATTCCTGATACCCCATCTTCCCGTATTGTGCAACTTGTTAAAAAATTTGCTTGACGCCAGACTTTCTCAAGCCAAGTCATACCACAATACGGTTCAGTTAACACTATTTATACCCCGGATATCCCCCTAAATCCCCCTTAAGAAGGGGGATTTTGAGGGCATTCTTGTCCCTCCCTTTTTAAGAGGGGTTAGGGGGGATATGTCTTAAGTGAACCGTATTCAGTCATACCATTTGAGAGTTGAGATTTTAGACGGGGCGCGATCGCGAGCGTCGAAGGATTTTAGATAGGGAAATGAGTGATGACTATGGGGGTTTAGATGGCAGGGCTACAGTTGATTTTTTTCTTAAATGGTATCAGCATCGCTGGGCGAATTTTCCACCCGCAGAATGTCAAGACGTTTAAAAAATTTTATATCGCTAATCAGCAAAGTATCTGTTCGTTTAATTTAAAGGAAGTTGGACGACTGCCAGCCAGAATTCCTCAATTAACCTGATTACTTTAGTAAATTGTACGAAATCTACTGGCTTGGTAATGTAACAGTTGGCGTGCAGCGAGTAGGACTTGATAATGTCCTCTTGGGCGGCTGAAGTGCTGAGAATCACTACTGGAATTAGTTTTAAACTTTGGTCTGTCTTAATTTCTGTTAGCACTTCTACTCCACTTTTTTTGGGCAAATTCAAATCAAGCAAAATTAAGTCTGGACGAGGTACCCTGAGATAGGGTTCTTTTCTTCGCAAAAACTTTATTGCTTCGACTCCATCTTCTACAAAATGCAAGTTATTCAATATTTTACCCTGGCCAAGAGCTTCTATTGCCAAATCGGCATCGCTGGGAGAATCTTCAATCAGCAGAATCTCTATGGGTCTAACACTGCTTCGATGGCTCATAACCGGGGTATCCTTATTGATTATAAAAAAAATTGAATTTTGAGGCTTCAGGTACTAATTATAGGAATAGTGAAGTAAAAAGTCGCTCCTTTTCCCTCCTGAGATTCCACCCAGATGCGCCCGCCGTGGCGTTCCACAATTCGCTTGCACATTGCCAAACCTATGCCTGTGCCGCAATATTGGCGGCGCGAGTGCAGGCGTTGAAAAATGATGAAAATGCGATCGGCATACTCCGGAGCGATGCCAATGCCGTTATCGCGGACGCTGAACACCCATTCGCTCTCTTGCCTGCAGGCAGCGATATGAATTAACGGGATATCTTGGCGGCAAAATTTGATGCTGTTGGCGATCAAATTTTGGAATAATTGCACGAGTTGAAATTCATCCGCCATCACGGTTGGCATCTGATCCCAACTGATGACAGCTTTCTTTTCCGCGATCGCAATTTGCAAATTACACAAACTTTGTTGCACAGCAGCCTTGCAGTCCGCCGGCTCAAACTCGTGACCCCTCGTTCCCAGGCGCGAATAGGCTAACAAATCGTTAATTAACTGCTGCATTCTGGTGGCGCCATCGACAATATAATTAATATACTTATCTGCGCGATCGTCCAAATTTCCTTGATAGCGCTGGGCCAGCAATTGAGTGTAACTGGTAACGGCTCGGAGCGGTTCTTGTAAATCGTGGGAAGCCACATAAGCAAATTGTTCTAATTCCTCGTTGGAACGCTTCAATTCTTCTGTCAGTTGCAGCAGTTGCTGCTCTGCTTCTTTGCGGCTTGTAATGTTGTAAACCAAGGCGCAACAAGACAGCAGATTACCCTGGGAGTCCATGACTGGACTGGTAGACATATCAGTCCAAATATCTTTGCCGTCCTTGGTTTTGAATTTAAATTCGTGTTGTTCACCAATACCTTGCTTGCGCCGCTCGACATTATCGAGAGCTTGTGGTTTTTCGTGTTCCTCCATGAAATCCCAAAGCGGCCGCCCGAACATTTCTAATTCACTATAGCCGAGCATTCGTGCCATTGCGTGGTTCACGTAAGTCGTGAGGGCATTGCTATCAATTACCCAAATACCTTCTTCTGCTAATTCAACTATTTGCCTGTACTTGAATTCACTTTCCTGCAACGCTCTTTCAGTTAGTTTCCGCTCGGTGATATCTTTCATAAAACAGTGGTGACCGTTAAATATCCCTTGTGCGTCGCAAGCTTTTACCATCGTTAATTGCTTGTAAAAAAACGAGCCATTTTTCCGGACACCTCTAGCTTCGACTTCTACTTTGCCAGAAATTAGCATTTCCTGATAAGCTGAGAGCATCATCTCAACATCGCCCGGATGTACGGTGAGCTGCCATTCCATGCCAAGCATTTGTTCCGGTTCGTAACCGCATTTATGAGCGTAAGCTCGGTTAACCTTCACGTAGCGCCCCTCAATATCCAGCCGTGAAATGCCTTCGACCGCATTTTGCATGGCACTGGTTACGTCACGCAGCTCTTTTTCAGCTTGTTTGCGATCGCTAATATCCTGACCGATAGCCAAAAAACCGTTAATATTTCCGTTACTATCAAATAAGGCAGTCACCGACAGCAGTACCGGAAACCGCGAACCATCTTTGCGAATGTAAGTCCATTCATTTTCGTCAGCGATTTCCCGGCACGGCAAGGAAAAAAATACTTGAACTCCCGGCTCTATTTTCACTCCCAATTCTTGAGAAAGAACTTCAGCTCTTTGAGCGACCTCCAGAGGATCATGAATTCTTGCTAGCGTGACTTGCCCCACCACTTCTTCTAGCGAATAACCTAAAAGTTGCTCTGCAGCCCGATTAAATGTTTTAATGGTACCGTCGGGATCTGTAGAAATAATTGTGTAGTTAGCGCTATTAAGAATTGCATTTTGCAGTTGCGTCAATTCCAACAAGGTGAGCGCAATTTTTTCGCGATAAGCTATTTCTTTTTGCAATTTATGGTTAGAAATTTCGATTTGAGCAGTGCGCTCACCAACTCGATGCTCCAGAGTTTCATTTAGCCGTCGATTTTCATCTTCTACCTGCTTGCGTTCTGTAATATCAGTAATACTACACACATAACTTTTAACCTCCCCATTTTCTCCGATTTGACCTACAGATTGACCGAATACCCAACTGATTTGAGTGTGATTAATGCCTTGAAAGCGGTACTCAGATTTAAACGGCAATTTCTCCTGTGCCGCGCTATACCATTCAGCAAAAACCCGAGCGCGGTCGTCTGGATGAATGCCTTGCAACCACCCTTTGCCCAAAGCTTCATCACAGGTTATTCCCGAAATTTGACACCAGCGCTCGTTGACATACAAGCAGTCTCCTCCAGCATCTGCATAAAATATTCCTACCGGCGAAGCTTCAGTTAAAGTTTGATAGCGAGCTTCCGTTTCTCGGCGTTCAATTATTTCTTTTTGCAGTATTAGATCGATCATCCCTAATTGAGTTGGACTCAGCAGAGTTAATGCTTGGGGAACCAAAGGAATTAATGCAAAAGCGGTGTAAGCAGAAATCGCAGCGGTAATAATTTTCAGACTGCCAGAAACCCAATAAACAGGATGCCAAAGCGTCCAAACTTCCATTATATGAGTAGTGCCACAGGAGATAATAAAGGCTGCAAACAGCCAAAAGATATTGCGAAAGGGCAACTCTTTTCGCTGAAAGAGAAAATAATAAATTAACGAGAGGGGTATTGAATAGTAAGCCAGGGCAAGGATAGAGTCTGACACTATGTGGAGTGCTACTAGCTCTCGCTGCCAAAGGTAACAGTAGCCGTGAGGAATATAATTTCCCGTGAATAACAGGTGATTTAAAAAGTTCCAAATCATAAACGGAATGGGAAATGGGGAAGGAGTAATTTAACGCAATAACTTATAACTTATCTTAACTCTCTGAAATATAAAGTTCTGGAGGCACGGAAGGCTAAAAACCCGGTTTCTTCATAAATGCCTCATTGCCAAACCCAATATTTTTGTAGAAACTGGTTTTTCTTCCGTAAGTCTTAATATAGCAATTCTCAATGATTCGAGCTGTAGCGAGCTCTAGGTTGGGTAGAACTCACATCTTGCACCATTCTCAATAATCCTTTTATGAACAGGCTTTCCGGCCTGTTCCACAAGATAAGAATTTTCTTGTGGAACGGGCCGGAAAGCCTGTTGCTGACAATGGTGCAAGATGTGAGGTACAACGAAGTGAAACCCTATATACCAATCCTAAAGGATTTGTGAATTTCTTACTCCCTCCCCGCGGCTTCGGGGAGGGTTGGGGTGGGGTAAAAAATTTACGACTCCTGCAAGGATGGCTATATGCCGATTTAAGATTTTAGGATTTTAGCTTTTCCTTCCTTCTTCCTTATCTTCTAAATAACTAAAGCCTTTTTCCATCCATCCGTTATATCTGTTACATCCGTTACAGAATCCGTTGCCGAACTTCCTTCTTCTATAAAAAATGGGGCGAGCCAGAAGCCCGCCCCACCAAAAATTATGCTGCTGCTATTAACCCAACAGCGCCTGAGCCTTAGCTACCACATTATCAACGGTGTAGCCAAACTTTTCTAAAGCAACGGGGCCCGGTGCAGAAGCGCCGAATCTGTCGATGCTGATGCTGTCGCCTTCGGAACCCAAATAACGTCCCCAGCCGAAGCTACAAGCTGCTTCAACGGCCAACCGCTTAGTAACAGCTTTCGGCAGTACAGATTCACGGTAAGCGGCATCTTGTAAGTCGAACAATTCCCAGCAAGGCATCGAAACTACGCGCACTTTATTACCTGCGGCGCGCAATTTTTCAGCGGCATCCACGCAGAGGTATGTTTCGCCGCCGGTGCCGATTAAAATGATGTCGGGAGTGCCGCCGTCGTCAGACAAAATGTAAGCGCCTTTGGCCGTTCCTTCGATCGAGCTTCCGGCCAAATTGGGCAAGTTTTGACGGGACAGAGCCATTAAAGTTGGGCGAGTGCGGCTTTCAATTGCCACTTTGTAAGCACCGGATGTTTCGTTACCATCCGCAGGGCGCATTACCAACAAGTCGGGAATTACGCGCAGAGAAGCGATGGTTTCCACGGGTTGGTGAGTCGGGCCATCTTCGCCCAAGGCTACGGAGTCGTGAGTCATTACATAAATAACTCCAGCTTCCGAGAGTGCAGAGAGGCGAATTGCTCCCCGCATATAGTCAGCAAATACCAAGAAAGTGGCGCAGTAAGGAATTAAACCGCCGTGCAGAACCATACCGTTGGCGATCGCACCCATGCCGTGTTCCCGCACACCAAAGCGCAGGTTACGTCCTTCGTACTGACCTTTTTGGAAGTCTTTTTCACCCTTGAGCAAAGTCATGTTAGAAGATGCCAAGTCAGCCGAACCGCCGATCAATTCAGGTAGGACACCTGCCAAAGCATTCAAACATTTTCCAGAATGATTCCGAGTGGAATCTGCCTTATCTTCCGGCTTGTATGTCGGTAAAACTTTATCCCAACCTTGAGGAAGTTTGCCGGCAACTGTGCGCTCATATTCTGCTGCTTCTGCAGGATATGCTGCTTTATAAGCATCAAAAGCTTTCTGCCATTCTTGCTCGGAAGAAGCGCCTTTATCTACTGCTTTGCGGAAGTGTGACAAAGCATCATCAGGAATCTCAAACGGTGCGTGTTCCCACTTCAAGAAATCGCGAGTTGCTTGCACTTCATCGCTACCCAAAGCAGCACCGTGAGCGCTGTAGGAATTGCGCTTGTTTGGAGAACCGTAACCAATGATAGTACGGACTTTTATCATGGACGGTTTGTCCGTGACTTTTTTGGCTTCTTCAATAGCTTTGTGAACTGCTTCTAGGTTAGTATCGTCGTCTAGAGCGGTATTGTCTACTGTAATAACGTGCCAGTTGTAAGCTTCAAAACGCTTGCCGACATCTTCAGTAAAGGCCAAGCTGGTGTCGCCTTCAATAGAAATGTGATTGTCATCGTACAAGGCAATTAATTTGCCGAGTCCGAGGTGTCCGGCCAAAGAACAAGCTTCGCCAGAAACGCCTTCCATGTGGCAGCCGTCACCCATGATGACATAGGTGTAGTGGTCAACAATGGTGTGGTCGGGCTTGTTAAACTTAGCAGCGAGGTGAGCTTCTGCCATTGCCAAACCGACGGCATTAGCAATTCCTTGTCCGAGGGGGCCGGTGGTAACTTCTACGCCTTCGGTCATGAAGTTTTCGGGGTGTCCGGGGGTTTTGGACTCCCACTGGCGAAATTGCTTGATGTCGTCGAGGGTGACGCTATCGTAGCCGGTCAAATACATGAGGGCGTACTGTAGCATACAGCCGTGTCCGGCGGAGAGGACGAAGCGATCGCGATTAAACCACTTGGGGTTTTTGGGGTTGAACCGCATGAACCGATCCCACAGCACGAAGGCCATAGGGGCAGCGCCCATCGGCAGTCCCGGGTGTCCTGATTTTGCTTTTTCTACCGCATCGATGGCCAAAAAGCGGATAGAGTTGATGCAGAGTTCTTCGAGTGATTGGGTTGCAACAGCCATAATTCTGGTTTTTATATGTTAAGAGAGAGTGTGTGTGGTCGATTCTGACAGAGGTGCGATGAGTCGAGTTCGATCGCTCGCATTTCTGCTGTTCAGTTTCTGTGGAACTGCCGTGAGGCTGCACTACATATCATCTCACCTGTTGCGATCGACAGACAACTTAATTTTTTAATGTTTCGGTCGCTTTGTGCAGTCGATAACAATTGTTGTCTGCTGACTGTTGACTGTTGACTGTTGGGGAGAGGGAGTAGGAGGGATGGAGAGGATAGAAGACTTCCGTCAGGATTAAAACCTTACTGACCTTCCGCATCTGTTGATCGCCAGTGTGTCTAGATTATCTGACAAATTGGTGTATGTTGACCAGTTATGATAGAGTTTGGTGTTTCTGACATCTTGCAGCTTTGTCACGAACAGCCAAGATGCCTGTTCCACAAAAAGTGAATTTTCTTGTGGGGTGGGTACGCGGTCGGGCCCGATCGCACGAGCGCCAGAATAGGGCAAGATGTCAGATATTTGTAATTTTAATCAGGCAATAACTAATGACTCTCAGTGAAGCCGAAGTCCGCAGTCAAAAAGTAGACGAACTGCGATCGCAAGGCATAGAACCGTATCCTAGTGAATCCTACGCGCGATCGCACACAGCCAAGCAAGTTCGCGAAATATTTAGTCAGCCGGGAAAAGAACTCGCCAACGGAGAAAGCGATCCCGAAGAAATTTCCCTGCGATTAGCAGGCCGCATTATTTCCAAGCGAGACAGCGGCAAAATTGGTTTCATCGATTTAAAAGACGCCACAGACAAAATTCAACTCAAAATCGAGAAAGCAATCGTCACCGGCGAAGTCGGTTTGAGCTTTGAACAAATTAAAAAATTGCTCGATGTCGGCGATTTTGTCGGCGTGGAAGGTATCGGCTGTCGCACCCCCAGGGGAGAACTTTCTATTTTAGTGAGGGAATTAAAGCTTTTATCAAAAGCTACTATTCAATTTCCCGATTCTTATTACGGAATTAACGACCCCGAAGTTTGCCGCCGTCACCGCGAAATGGATTTGGCAAGCAACCAAGATGCGCTCAACCGTTTTATGCTTCGCAGCCGCATCGTTCAAAGCATCCGTTCCTATCTCTGGAAAGCCAATTTTTACGAAATAGAAACGCCAACACTGCAAGCTATTTACGGCGGTGCTGCTGCTAAGCCCTTCATCACTCACCACAATGCTTTGGATGTGGATTTGTATTTGCGAGTGGCTCCAGAATTATTCTTAAAAAGAGCTATTTGCGGCGGTTTTGAGCGCGTTTTTGAACTAGGAAAAGCATTTAGAAATGAGGGCATTGACAGCACCCACAATCCCGAGTTTACCTCTTTGGAAGTTTACCAAGCTTATGCTGATGTTTTCGACATTTTAACAGTTGTCGAAGACGTGATGTGTTTCGCAGCGGCGGCAGTATTTGGGGATGTCAAGGAAATTGAAAATCAGGGTGAAACGATTAGTTTAGAACGTAAGTTCGACTATAGCGAAAAATATCCCGGTTTCAGCGGCAAACACTGGCAAGTAAAAACGATGGTAGAAGCTGTCAGAGACGAGTTTGGGCTGGATTTTGACAGTTTGGACTTGGAAAGTGCGATCGCCTCTGCAACCAAACTAGAATTGCACCTGTCTAAGTTAGAACAACAGAGTTTAGGCTACGTGCTGTATGCAGTTTTTGACAAGTTAGTTGTTCCCAAACTAATTCAACCTACATTCATCATCGACTACCCTGTCGAAGTCAGTCCCTTAGCAAAAGGACATCGCAGCAAGCCGGGATTTGTAGAACGTTTCGAGCTATTTATCAACGGTACAGAATACTCGAACGGCTTCTCAGAATTGAACGATCCGAAAGAGCAAAGAAAGCGGTTTGAGGAACAGTTGGCGCAGAAAAATGCCGGCGATGACGAAGCGCATCCAATGGATGAAGACTTTATTCAAGCGCTATCTTTGGGAATGCCTAATTGTGCGGGAATGGGTATCGGTGTAGACAGATTGGTGATGCTTTTAACTAATACTCAAAGCATCCGAGATGCGGTGATGTTCCCGACAATGCGACCGATTAAAGATTGATTCCAGTGGATTTTGTTACCGCAGATATCAGCAACGCAGATAAACGCCGATGTAATTTCATCGGCGTTTATCTGCGGTTAAAAAACATCTTTCATATCACCGCATAAATGAACCGACAACACCGTTCATATCCTCAGCCAAAGGATTTCCCAAAGCCTTAAACTTCCACTCGCCGCCTTCTCGATAAACTTCTCCCATCAACATATTTAATTTTCCTTCATAAGATGGGTCATTTGACAAGCGATAGCGAGCTATTTCTTTCCCGGCGGCATCTACAGCTCTTACGAAAGCATTTTCTACCAAGCCAAAATGCTGTTTTCTCTTTTTCCCATCGTAAATATTTACGCCCAAAATAATTTTGTGATATTGTGCTGGCAAAGAGTTCAATTTCACCAATATTTGTTCGTCGTCTCCGTCTCCAGCCCCCGTGAGATTGTCGCCTGAGTGAACAACTGTTTTGTCCTTTGACTCCAAATGAGAGTAATAAATTACATCCTCTTCGTAGTTCTTTAATTTTCCATTTTCCCCCAATAAAAGAGCGTAGGAATCTAAGTCAAAATTGGCACCGCTGCTGCGGCCGAAAATACTTTTTTTAGCTTGTGCAACATCCCAGCCCAAAGCCATTGTCAATCTGGACAAGTCGTATTCGCTTTTGCTGAGAACGATGGATTGTCCTTTTGTCAAGTTGATAGCCATATTTTTGTGATTGTGTAAGGTTTATTGTGAAGTTGAATGATTGCCCTAAGCTAACATTTTGTTGGCTGGCAAAAGCTGTTTCTAGGGTAAGAGATTTTTGATTCGTGCTGATTTTACCCAATGCGGATATTCGGCGGTTAACAAATCATATAACTCCTCATCGGCAATATGTTCCGGGTCTTCTAAACTGAAGAAATCGGCGTTGTCTAGGTAGCGATCGCCCATTTCGTCAAGCTGTTCTAAAAAGCTAAAATTGCTCGCTACGGCTCTTGCTAACCACCCGCGAGCTCCCTTACTTTTGACATCTTTCTGCGACTTGCCGATCGCCATAAACTGCCAAAATATCGGCTCATAGGAGGACCATTGTAGCTGCTGCTTGCTTTCCGATTCGTCAGCAGTTTGTCCATCCGTGACAAACATCACGTAGACAGGTCGATCGGCTTTCATAGCTGCGTAGCGCCTGCTACCGCGAGCGTCAGGAAAATAGAACTTTCTAATTTCCTTCATCACTTTACCGTAGTAAGTACCTCCTTCTAAAGGATACTGTTGCAGTATGTGGTGGATGAAGTTTGAGAAATTGTCGATCGACATTTCACCGGGATTGTGGGAGTTGACTCCAAACAGAAATATGTCGATCGCTCCGTTGTCATCCAACCGACATCCCAAAGCCAAAATCTTCTCTGCCAAACGCTGAATTTTTCCTGAACTGTATAGGGAAGACATAGAGGCAGAAATATCGAGGCAAAGCGCTACTTGAGCATTGTGATTTGTTAGATTTGCTTTCTTGAGCGAGATATCGGCTTTCTTCGCGAGATTAAAAATGTGCGGCGCTTTCTCCTCAAGCTTTTTGTCTAATGCTATAGCTTTCTGACTTTTGTTGCTATCTTCAATAACTGGTAATTTAGGCAGTTCTACTGTACGTTTTGCTGGTTTTTCTGGCTGTTGAATCTCAGAATGATATTTGTCAACAAAACTCTGCAACCCTGCTTTATATCCTTGTCCTACGGCCTGAAATCTCCAAGCTGCATCTTTTTTATACAACCGTCCAAACTCGACTGCTGTTTCTTCAGAAAAAGCTTCTGTTAAATCATACCGCGCTAGTTCGCTATCGGTTTGGCGATCGTACAATCGGATAAAAGCATTTCTGATTTGGCTGAAATTTTGATATTTAGCTTGTGCGTCGTGAATCGTGACCACAAAAACCATTTCCTCAACAGCAGCCGTTACTTTTTCCAAGTCTACATAAATTGTCTCGTCATCCCCTTGAGTTTGACCAGTTTGATTATCTCCCGAATGGACGATCGCTCCGTCCGGCGACTGCGAGTTATTGTAAAATACAAAGTATCTTTCATCGGGAATTTTGCAGTCGGAACCTAATGCAAAAACCGAGGCATCAATATCGCAGCTTTGCTGGTTTGAGTCTGATAAATTTAGTTTAGTTGCTATTTCCCAACCCAGCGCGATCGCAACTTTTGTTAAACTTGGAGATGTTTTAGAAAGATTTAATCTTTCCCCCTTCTTTAATTGAATTCCCATCTGGTTTCTCACCTCATGAGTCTGATTGCTTAAAATCGAGGGAAATATTCCTGCTGCCGAATTTCCCCTCGATTTATTTAGCTAGGTGCGATCGCCCTCGGATCAGGCATACTTATCTACAAAGCTCTGCAAGCCTGAATTGTACCCTTGTCCTACGGCTTGGAACCTCCACTCGCCGTCTTTCTTATAAAGTCGGCCAAATTCGATCGCAGTTTCCCGAGAAAAATCCTCATCCAAGTCGTACTTCATGACTTCTGTGTTAGTAGTGGTATCGTAAATCCTGATAAAAGCATTCCGCACTTGACCGAAGTTTTGCCTTCTCGATTCTGCTTGGTCAATTGTTACCACAAACACAATTTCTTGCACCGCCGGATCGACTTTGGTTAAATCGACTGTAACGGTTTCATCATCGCCAACTCCTTCTCCGGTTCGGCTATCTCCCAGATGTATTACAGAACCGTCCGGCGACTCTTTGCTGTTGTAAAAAACAAAGTATTTTTCGCTGGGAATTTTTGCATTAGCCCCCAACATAAACACGGAAGCATCTAAATCAAATGCTGCGCCTGTGTCTGTAGCATTGGTATCCCATCCCAAACCAATCCCGGCATTTTTTAGCCCCGGTGCTTCTTTAGAGAGATTGATTCTCCCGCCTTTTTCCAAATTGATAGACATTCGCCCTCCTATTCACAACATCACTGGTGTTACTACTAGCAATTATATCAAGTGTTATAGTAAGTTGACAATTTGCTTTTGGTACTCGTCCTCTGTGATTAGTTCGTGGGTATTTTCCACTCTGTCTAAAAACACGATTCCATCTAAATGGTCGTGTTCGTGTTGAAAAATTCTGGCCACAAAGTCTGTCAATTCTTGTCGGTGGAGTTTGCCGTCTCTACTGGTGTATTCTATCTCAATAGCCCTACTTCTCGGCACCAATCCCCGAATCCCCGGAATGCTCAAACAGCCTTCCCAGTCTTTGACTGTCTCTGTTGATGCAGCCACAATCCGGGGATTAATCATCTCTGTGGGTTCCATGTGGGGTGCTTGGGGATACCGCAGGTTGGGGCGGGATGCGACGATGAACAGGCGATCGGACTGAGCCGCTTGAGGGGCGGCAATCCCCACTCCATTTGCCTGCTGTACTGTACAGATTAAGCTGTCAATCAACTGTTGAATGCGATCGTCCTTAATGTTCTCGACCACTTGGGACGGGCGGCGCAGTACAGGATTTCCTAATTGAGAAATTTGCAAGATTTCTGCCATATTAATTAGTCATTGGTAATTGCTAATTGGTAATTGGTGTTAAGTTAAGCCTGAAAGCATTGAAAAATCTCGTTTTCCTCTGAGGTCTGATCCCCCTAAATCCCCCTTAAGAAGGGGGACTTTGAGAAGAATCTTGTCCTCCCCTTTCTTAAGGGTTAGGGGGGATCAGAGCCTAATTGTCTAACCGCATTCTTTGACTGCGTTTGATGTTAAGTTGACATCAATGGGTAATGGGGAATGAATTTTCCTTATTCCTTCTTGCTTGTTCCTTCTTCCTTCTTAACTTATCGAACTTTTTGAACTGGTAAACTCCCCGGTTTAACACTCAAACTAACTATTTGCCCGTTGCGGTTGATTTCCATTTGCAACAGACCGCCAACCTTAGCATTTTGCACGAACTCCTGAACAGCTTCCGACTGAATAATCGGCTGATTATTAATTTTTTGAATCACATCTCCAGCCCGCAAACCTGCAGCAGCAGCAGGAGAATTAGGAACTACACTAACAATAGCCACACCCCGATCGACTGCAACTCGCAGGCTGCTGTTAGCATTGCTGTTAATTTGCTGCTTAACATCGGGAGTCAGCGTCGCCATTTCAATGCCTAAATAAGCGTGTTCGACTTTGCCCGTCGAAATCAGTTCCTTCGCCACCTGTTGGGCCGCCTGAATGGGAATCGCAAACCCCAAACCTTGAGCACCTTGAATAATCGCCGTATTCATGCCAATAACTTGGCCCGAAGCATTCAGCAGCGGGCCGCCGGAATTCCCCGGATTAATTGCAGCGTCTGTTTGAATAAAACCGATCCGCTTGTCAGGTACGCCCACTTCAGAGCTCGATCGCCCCGTAGCGCTAATAATCCCCGCAGTTACGGAATTGTCCAAACCCAAAGGATTACCGATCGCGATCGCCCATTCCCCAGACAATAGCTTATCCGAATTGCCGATCGCCACCACAGGCAAATTATTCGCCTCAATCTTCACCACAGCCACATCCGTCACCTTATCCGCCCCCAACACCCGCCCCTGATAGCTGCGGCCGTCCCTGAGAGTTACACTTACCGTATCGGCTCCCTCTACAACGTGAGCGTTAGTGAGAATCACGCCGTCGGCCCCGATCACAAAACCTGAACCAGTACCCCGTTCGATCCCGCCCCGGCCGCCCGAATTCGGATCGGCGCCAAAAAAATCTTCCGGCGACAGCCCTCTATTTCCCGGTTTCACCCGGCGCGAAGCATCGATCCGAACCACAGCCGGGCCAACTTTTGCCACCGCAGCCACAATAAAATTCACATTAGCCGCATCGCCCGACAAGGAAACAGGCGGCAAGACTTTGCTAGCTTGCTGCTTAGTATTAGGAGGCAGTTGCAATTTCGGTTCCAGCGCTTTTTGTCCCGAGTCGCCCGAATTTGCACGAAATTGAGAAACCGTCAGACGATCGCCCAACATGGCGGCCCCGGCTCCCGTTACCAGCAGCAATATGTAAATTGCCGGTTGCTTCCAAAATTTGCCAGTAGAACTCTTCATTGCCATGTTTTAAGGCTTTCCTGCCAAATCTAAATATGTGCTGAGCAGCTTCGCGATACCTGGTTTGGGCTGCAGAGCCGCAAAAATTTTGGCGATGGCGTCCCGCCCCGCAAGCTACGGCAGACTCCCTTAAACTTTAGCATCTGAGGACTAAACTCTCTAGACTGTAGAATTAATATCTTGAATGCCGATCGGCAGAGGTGAGCAGTGGACATTCCCCTCGAAAGTCTGTGGAATCAGATACTTGAACGTCTCCAGGTACAACTTAGCAGACCTAGCTTTGAGACGTGGATCAAAACTGCCAGGGCCGAACAACTCGAAAATAACTGTTTGATCGTCAGCGCCCCCAACCCCTTTGCTCGCAATTGGTTGCAAAAATATTACAGAGAAATCCTTGCCGATGCAGTCGAAGAAATTCTCGGCTATCCCGTAGACATTTACTTGACAATTGCCGGGGGAAACGAAACAGGCGGCAGCAACGACTCCGCCATGATTTGGCCCTCCCCCATCGCCGATGTCCCGGAAAGCCACTCGCTTCACCCCCCCAAACCAGCCAATTTAAACCCCAAATACCTATTTTCCCGCTTTGTCGTCGGTTCTAACAACCGCATGGCTCACGCGGCTTCCCTCGCGGTAGCCGAGTCTCCGGGCCGAGAATTCAATCCCCTATTTTTGTGCGGTGGCGTCGGTTTGGGCAAAACTCATTTGATGCAGGCGATCGGTCATTATCGCTTGGAAATTGACCCCAACGCCAAGATTTTTTACGTTTCTACTGAGAAATTTACTAACGATTTAATCGCCGCAATTCGCAAAGACAGTATGCAAACTTTCCGCGATCATTATCGCGCAGCCGATGTTTTATTAATAGATGATATCCAATTTCTTGAAGGCAAAGAATACACTCAAGAAGAATTTTTTCACACTTTTAATACTTTGCACGAATCCGGAAACCAAGTAGTTTTAGCTTCCGATCGCCCGCCGCAGCAAATCCCCCGCCTGCAAGAGCGTTTGTGTTCCCGATTTTCCATGGGATTAATTGCCGACATTCAATTGCCAGACTTGGAAACTCGGATGGCAATTTTGCAGAAAAAAGCTGAGTATGAAAATATGCGGCTGCCGCGAGATGTCATTGAATACATTGCTTCTAGTTACACTTCCAACGTTCGGGAATTAGAAGGAGCTTTGATTCGGGCGGTGGCATATCTTTCAATTACCGGTTTGCCGATGACCGTGGAGAATATCACCCCGGTTTTGAACCCGCAAACTGAAAGCGTAGAGGCGACTCCCGATGCAGTAATTGCAGTTGTGGCCGAGGCTTTTGATGTTTCTGTTGAAGATTTGAAAGGAATTTCCCGCCGACGAGAAATTAGTCTGGCACGTCAAATAGGGATGTATTTAATTCGGCAGCATACTGGTTTGAGTTTGCCGAAAGTTGGTGAAGTGTTCGGTGGCAAAGATCACACGACTGTGCTTTACAGTTGTGACAAAATTGCTCAGTTGCGGAACACTGACCCAAATTTGGCTCAAACTTTGCGTCAGTTGAGCGATCGAATTAATGTTATCAGCCGCAAAACTTGAGAAGAAGTGAGTTGTCAGGTGTCAGTTAGTTGTCAGTTAGTTGTCAGTTAGTTGTCAGTTAGTTGTCACATCAATGACTCTATGCAGCGATTTCAAGATCCGAATCATCGAAGGGGTAACTCTCCGATAACAGACAATCTCTATGCGTAGCAGCTAGCCTGTGGAAAAACCTGTGGAAAAGTTGCCCTTTGTTTGTGGAAAACTTTACTCGATCGCCGGAAACAGCTTTTGCAAAAAAATGAGCGGGCGATCGACCGCACCAGCTTTTCCACAAGTTTTCCACAGGTATTTATTACCTATAAGTGAGGCCCAGCAAGCAGTTAGCTTTTTTTTCCACAGTTTCCACAGGGCGATCAATACAAAAATAATTCAATAAATTAAAAAAAACTGGTGAGCCCTACACACTCTATACACATAGTTCGCGACGCGCGCTGACCTCAGAAACCAGGTTTCTACGAAGATTTCTCGTTTTTACAGGCAAAATTTGCCTAGAAACCGGGAATAAGCGCCCCATGCTTAAGCCCTAGACACAGAAAAACCGACCCGCGGGCTTTCTGTGATACGATTTGTTTCTGTTTCAAATCCGGTTAATTAACCTTCCTACCATGAAATTGGTTTGCACCCAAAGTGACCTCAACGCCAACCTCTCGTTGGTAAGTCGGGCCGTTCCCTCCCGCCCGACACATCCGGTACTCGCCAACGTGCTCTTAGTAGCGGATGAGGAAAATCAGCGGGTTAGCTTGACAGCTTTCGATCTCAGTTTAGGCATTCGTACCAGCTTCGCAGCAGAAGTGACTGGCGGCGGCAGTTTTACCATACCCGCTAAATTGCTGAACGATATTGTTTCGAGACTCCCAGATGGAGAGATTACTTTAGAAGACGAAGCGGGGGACACCGTAGCATATCTCAGTTGCAGTTCGGGCAGCTACCAAGTTAGAGGCATGGGCCCGGAAGAATTCCCAGAATTGCCCGCAATCGAAGCCGGAACAATCCTCAAATTGCCGCCCGAAGCCTTGATAGAAGGACTCAAAGGAACTTTATTTGCTACTAGCCCCGACGAAGCAAAACAGGTACTTGCAGGGGTGCATTTAAAGGTATTGCCAGATTGTCTGGAATTTGCAGCTACAGACGGCCACAGATTGGCAGTAGTTCAAACTGCAAATGAAAAAGCTGAAGGCGAAGAAACCCAAGAAGAATTTGAGGTAACAGTCCCCGCTAAAGCATTGCGGGAAGTAGAAAGAATGTTGGTAATGCGGCAGTGGACTGAACCTGTAACCCTGCATTTTGAACACGGTCAAGTAGTGTTTGAATGGGCAGACCAGCGGCTGACAACCCGTACCTTGGAAGGGCAATATCCCGCATACCGCCAGTTGATTCCGCCGTCTTTTGAGCGACAAATTACCTTAGAAAGGCGATCATTCTTAGCAGCAGTAGAAAGAATTGCCGTTTTTGCAGACCAAAAAAACAATATTCTCAAATGCAGCATCGACGAGGAGAATCAGGAAATTACTTTGTCTGTAGATGCTAAAGATGTCGGCTGTGGCAAAGAGTCAATGCCCGCACAAATTTCGGGAGACAGCATAGATATTGCTTTCAACGTAAAATACCTAATTGACATTTTGAAAACTGCTCAATCCCCCGAAATTCAACTGCAATTAAACGGTGCTTTAGCCCCTGTAATTTTCCAGCCTTTGGGCGGAGTCAATGCTACATTCTTGGTGATGCCAGTTCAGCTAAGAGCTTAAAAAGAGTCAGTAGTCATTAGTCATCAATCAACAGTCACCAGTCAACAATCACCGATGCTACAACCGGAAAAAATCTAATTCATCGGCGTTTATCTGTGTTTATCTGCCCTCATCTGCGGTGAAAAAAAGAGAATTTCTTGCGCCGCAGATGACAAGGGATTGACGCAGATTCACGCAGATGAAGAGAATAGAGATAGGAATAATTCCGATGCTAACAGATTTGATACGACTTATTACTTCCAATCAAGGGCAACAAAATCTCAAATTCCGTACCCGTACCGGGCGTAGAATGCAAATTCAACTTGCCTTTATGCTTTTGCGTAACAATTTGATGGGTAATTGCCAATCCCAAACCGGTACCTTTCCCCGCAGGTTTAGTGGTAAAAAATGTCTCAAAAATCCGCCGCTGAATTTCTGGCGGAATTCCCGGCCCGTTATCGGCAATTCTGATGGCTATCCAAGCGTTATTTTGATTTTTTTCCCCTGCTTCTGGGCAGAAGTCGCCGTTTTGGCTGGCGGATGATAGCGGTTTTGCATTTTGTCGATCGCCCCTAACATAATTTTGAATTAATTCTGAACTTACGCAGTCTCCGTCAGAACTGTCTATTACCTCGGTTTCAATAGTAATCGCAGGCACAAAACCTGTTTCTCCTTTTACCTCTTCCAAAGCATCGATCGCATTGCTGACGATATTCATAAATACCTGGCTCAACTGACCAGAGTAACACTTGACTAAAGGCAAATCCCCATAGCTTTTAACTACTTCAATTCCGTACTTGAGACGGTTTTTCATAATTAGCAGCGTACTGTCAATACATTCATGGATGTTAGCTTGTTTCAAGTGGGTTTCGTCCATGTGAGAAAAGGTGTGCAGGCTGGTGACGAGTTCGGTCAACCTCTCTGATGAAACTTTCATACTTTTGAGAATTTCCACCCAATCTTTTTGCAAAAAATCAAATTCTATGTTTTTTTTGAGTTCGTCAAATTTTTCGCTGTCACCGACAATGTGTTCGTAAGCAGACAGCAAATCCATGATGTCTTTCGAGTAGTTGAACAAAAAGCCGATATTTCCGCTGATGCAGGTGAGGGGATTTCTAATTTCGTGGGCGACTCCAGCTACCATCTGGCCCAAACTCGCTAGTTTTTCGGTTTGAATTAGTTGAGATTGAGTTTGCTGTCTCAGCAATTTTGTCGCTAGTTCGTGAATGTTGGATTGGGCTACTAACAGTTCGTGCACGTCTAGCAAACTATAAGTTTGAGGCGACACTTGAACTACAATCGGTTCGTAAAGCAGTTCTTTTGATCGCAACAGCGACTTCCTTGCTGCATCCACGATTAAAGTATTGCTGGGAAAAATTAAACTCTCAGTTTCCGCAAAGCGGTACAAAGCGCTCACAGGTCGCTTTAAAAATAATTCTCGCCCAAAAGGACGGCTGATAAATTCTAAAAATCTCCGCCGGGAAATCATACCCGCAAATTCACTTTGATGGGTCACAATGACTCCCGGTAACAGCGGGTTAGATTCTAACATCTGGGCAATTTGCATTCCCCAATCCGTAGCTTCTACCTGAAAATCGTAAAGCGACAATTGTTGGAGAGTAGAGTCTAAACAAAGTTCTCCTAGGTCAGCCTCGGAGATGGGTTGGACTGGTCTTTCTACGCAGGAGGTATTCAACATAAATTCATCAGTACGCTTTTTTGCGGTTCTATTTGCTAGCAGACATTCAGTTACCAAAGGTCAGCAGGTGAGTTGCTGAGTGCTTTGATCGGCATCCCCCTGGCAAACTGCATTTTAAATTAAACAAAAAACTGACTGTAGTAAATGGGATTTTACCACTTAAAGTATTAGGCAATATTAAGTATCACCGATATAAATGCGCCCTGGCTATGCCTGACTTTATTTTATACTGACTTGATGGGTATTAACGCTTGGTTCGACTATTTAATTATTTATTAACCTGGAGTTCTCATCTTAACCTATTTTTAATAATAAGATTAAATTTTTCCAAAATATAATAAAGTTGCAATAGAGGAAAATCGGAATTGCCCGATCGCCCGCCTCGCGGTCGAATGTACCCGTGGGTGCGCGTCCCTGAGTTTTAGGTCGTAAAATAACCGCCATGGTGTCCCGCCCCACAAGCTACCGCATTTGATACTGAAGACAACGGAGGACACGGCAATGCCGTTTCCCTACCCCCAAATAATCAATTTTTTTCGATGAAAGATCTAACCATCGCCCGCCGATTAATTGTAGGGAAACGGCATTGCCCGGTGTCCTGACTGTGGGTAATATCAATTCCGATGCCACCGAATTAGATATCAGGCAGAATTTTTTAGTGTAATTCAAACAACTTTAATCATTCACAACCTAGAATTGATTAAATTATAAACTCTACCAATTCCAGCCCAGAAAAGGCATGATTAAATTAAAAATTTAATCATATACCCATGGTGAAAAGTAGGGACACATATATATTGTACGCCATATCTATAGGGAAACGGTACGGCCGTGTCCTTATTAGGCTCTGCGACTTTTAATAATGGGTATAAGATAGAGGATTGGAAGAAAAAAGTTTCAACTGAATCTTAACTTAGTGCTGTGCTTTGGTATGATCGACAGGGGGTTCTGCCAAAGACGTGTAACTAAATAGCAATTTACCAGTAGGTGATCGATGCAACCCGCCCTCACGAACCAGTTAAACAATGCTTTTACCCTTTTTCTCAGCTTGTTAGTAGAAGCAATACCTTTTCTGCTGCTGGGAGTTTTATTCTCCGGTTTGCTGCTGGGCTTTGTAGATGAACGCAAACTCGTATCCCGCATCCCGCGAAACCCGCTGCTGGGGGCTTTGATGGGCAGTTCGATCGGCTTTTTGTTTCCCGTGTGCGAGTGCGGTAACGTGCCCGTAGCCCGCAGGTTACTGATGCAGGGAGTGCCCGCACCAGCCGCGATCGGCTTTTTGCTCGCCGCCCCCACCATCAACCCCGTAGTAATTTGGGCGACTTGGACGGCATTTCGCGATCAGCCAGAAATTGTAGTTTTGCGGGTGGTATTTTCCCTCGTCACAGCCACAATTATCGGCTGGGTGTTCAGCGCCCAAACAGACTTGCGGCCTCTGCTACATCCCTCTGTAGCCCGTGCGATTCCCCTACCAAAACCAGAGTTGTCCGAAAAAGAGCTTGTCCAAGCCAACACTCCGCTGCTGTTGCAGTCGGGAACATTTATGCTCGGTCAGCCGGGGGGGGCGGTGCCGATCGAATCTTTACTACAAGACGACTGGAAGCCATTACAAACAGAAAAAACCTCGAAACGTTCCTCGATGTTCCACCCTGTATCTAAAGAGCGTCTGCGCCTTCTTTTAGATACTATGGTACAGGAGTTGCGCGAATTGGGAGGAGTGTTGGTAATCGGAAGTGCGATCGCGGCCATCATTCAAGTTGGCACCCCCCGCGAACTAATTCTCAACCTCGGCCAAGGTCCCGTTTCCTCGATTCTAGCCATGCTGCTATTAGCGGCAGTCGTATCGATTTGTTCTACAGTAGATGCCTTTTTTGCCCTGTCTTTTGCTTCCACATTTACCAGCGGTTCGCTGTTAGCATTTCTCGTTTTCGGCCCGATGATTGACCTCAAAGGCATCGGTTTAATGCTTTCAATTTTTAAAGGTCGAGCGGTAGTTTACTTAATTGTCTTGGCAGCTCAGTTAACCTTTTTAATGACCCTAGCTGTCAACTTGCATTTAGGTTAATAAACTCGTTGGGACAGACAACTAATACCATTTTAGATTGGGGAGTTTCAATTACCTTGCTCCACGACACGGAAGTCACAGATATACGGATAGCTATTTTTTTCCTCTTTGTTATTCGTTACTCCTTTTTTTTCTTCCTTCTTCATTCTTCCCTTTTCTTCTGCCTTTTTTCTTCTTCCTTCAACCTCTCAATTCCCAATTCTCAATGACTCTTAAAAAATGAACCTTAAAAAATTTAGCCCTTGGCTGGATGCCCTAGCTATCTTAGGGTGGGGAATATTGCTCCTCAAATATTGGATCACTGGCAAATTAAGCATTCTGATTCACCCCAATTACTTTGGCTTGACTGTAGCCGGAGGCATCGGCTTACTGTTGATTGGCGGGTTTAAAATTTGGGAACTCTTAAAGGTCGATCGCACCACAAAGCCATCGCGGAGATCACCAGCAAATAACTCTCTCAGAATCACAGAAGTTGAACACGTTACTTTGTTTCCCCCCAGCATCGGCAGCACCTTAATGTTGAGCGTGGCATTAATCGGTTTATTAACAACGCCACGCACATTTACCAGCCAGACAGCATTAGAACGAGGCCTCACCGAATCCCTGCCAATCACCAGACTGCAACCCCAAGAATTTCGCAATACTACAAAACCCGAACTGCGATCGCTCGTCGAATGGGTGCGGCTGTTGAATTTCAATCCCGAACCGGATACATACAGAGGTCAAAAAGTCAAAGTTCAAGGATTTGTAATTCACCCCCCCAACCTAGCAGAACAATATATGTGGGTCGGGCGTTTTATCATTACCTGCTGCGCGGCAGACGCCTATCCGATCGGGTTGCCGGTCAAATTAGCGATCGGTCAAAGCCGCGCCGCCTTTGCCCCAGACAGTTGGCTAGAAATAGAAGGAGAAACGATCGTAGAAGAACTGCAAGGCAAGCGTAAATTAATCATTCAAGCATCCTCCCTCAAACCAATTCCCCAGCCAAAAAATCCTTATGATTATTAGGTATGGAGTAAGTATGAGATTAAATTTTTACTTTTATTGCGACATGGACGCTAAAGACCCGTTCTCCGTATACAAATTAAGATAATGTACAGTCAGCTATAAAAGTTGCAACAGCATCCTGTAGGAGTTGCCAAAAGTAAATTGAGCAACTACACTCGTCATTAGTAAATAAATTATGATTATATGTCATCAGGAAAAAAATTAGCTATCAAAGGTGCAGCTTGGACGATCGCCAGCTATGGAAGCAGTCAAATTATCCGATTTGGTAGCAACCTAATCCTGACTCGCCTGCTTTTGCCTGAATTATTTGGTCTAATGGGTCTAGCCTACGTTTTCATCATAGGTGTCCACCTATTCACAGACATAGGTCTGGGCCCAAGTATCATCCAAAACAAGCGTGGGGACGATCCTCAATTTCTCAACACCGCTTGGACAATGCAAATTATTCGCAGCTTGTTTGTTTGGTTGTGTTTAATTCTAATAACCTGGCCACTTGCTCAATTCTATGAAGAACCCCGTCTGATGTGGTTGATTCCAGCCATAAGTATAAATACCCTAATTGGAGGGTTTAAATCCACTTCCGTATCCACCCTCGAACGCAAAATGAGCGTTAAGGAAGTAGTGCTTTTTGAGTTGGGCACACAGATAATTTCTACTACAGTGATGATTGTGTGGGCTTGCTTCGATCGCAGCATCTGGGCAATCCTCGCCGGCGGTTTTACTGGCTCTTTAATGGAGTTAGTATGGAGCCATTTTTTGATTCCCGGCAAGTCAAACCGCTTTGCTTGGGATAAAGAAGCAGCAAAAGAAATATTTTCTTATGGCAAATGGATATTTTTGTCTACGATTTTATATTTTCTGTGTTCTCAAGCCGATCGACTCATCCTCGGGAAAATATTTACTTTAACAATGTTGGGCATTTACGGAATCGCTTTTACCCTGGGGGATATGCCGCGCCAAGTCATCATCGCCATTAGCGGCCGGGTAATTTTTCCCTCGATTTCTATGCTGGCAGAGTTACCGCGGGAGGAGTTGCGCGCCAAAATACTCAAGAACCGCAAGCTAATTCTAATACCGTTAGCCCTAGGTTTAGCAATTTTTGTGAGCTTTGGAGATCAGTTAATTTTAACACTGTACAGGAAAGAGTATACGGCGGCATCTTGGATGATGCCAATCTTGGCTTTAGGTATCTGGCACACTACCCTGCACAATATGATGAGTTCTTGTCTGTTAGCCGTAGGAAAGTCTCAGTACGCAGCTATGGGCAATCTGCTGACTTTTGTGAATCTATGTATAACTATACCGCTGGGATACCACTTAAAAGGTAATTTAGGTGCCGTGATTGCTGTAGCTCTCGGCGACCTCCCTACATATGCAGTAACTAACTACGGTTTGTGGCGAGAAGGACTAACTTGTTTTTGGCAGGATATTCAATTAACAGGGCTGTTTGTAGGGGTGCTGGCAACTCTACTTTGGTGTAGAGTGGGTTTTAATTTCGGTCTGCCAATCGATAAAATATCACCGATGGATTTAATTCCCATCAATTCCCTATTTCAGTAAGCAAAAAGGAGATTGTCTATATGTCGAGCGAAAAAAACACCCTAAGAAAAGTAATGCACTTTATCTTTTTACAAATGGCTCTGGTACAAGAAATATCGCGAGTGACCACGAGGTATACTACAATGATATTTTTTTATCAAAGAGATCGCATAATAAATTTATTCAAATAAAACAAACAGCCAGAAAAAAAACGGCCCAAAGTCTTTGCGGCTGTCGCACACATTACATCAGTTGAAGAATCTAAGAATCCCGAAAAAGCCACATAAAAAATAGATAGACTCAGGCACACAATAGATAGCCTCTTGACGAGTTTTGCTCATTGCGACCTGACAATTACGGCTTTGCTTAATCAGGGTATGAAAAAAATCAGTTGAAAATCCAGAAGCTTTGTGGATACTGGTTTCTATGACTTGCATATTTAGCCTTTCATACCGTAAATCAGCAACGCCACAATTACTATCCAAGCTCTACCGAACAGGTACGTTACAGCGTAATTACCTGAATATCAAATTAAGTGCATTCAAATACAAGAAAGTCCTGATTGCGATCCCATGTTTGTAGAGTTTAGACTTCAGGAATAATTTGTCGAAATAGGAGAAAAGTTTTAGGGGTTTTTATTAATAGAAGATTACATTGTTCTTGATGGTGCTTTCAGTCGATAAAAATTAGAACATTTTAACCGATTATTAGCAAGTGGAAAATTAATTATGCGTTGCATGGAATTGAAGGGCTACGCTTAAATCATCAAGGCTCGCGGGGACAACTTAAGCCAGAAGAACGAGCGGAAGTCATCCCATGGTTAACCAATAAAAACCGGTGGGATTTATCCGAATTATCAAATCATATATAGCATTTATCAGAAAGATGAGGTATGATATAACTGACTTGAACGGAGTGAAAAATATAGAACCCCAAAATGTTATGCAGCTCTAATTAAATGGAGCGCGAGCGAACAGTCGCTCGACCCACAGCAGTCACTCGGATGACAAATATCAAGGATTTTAGTAAGTATCACACATTAGTAAAAATTAAAACTTATTCTCTTGAATTTAGACAAAAAATTATGGATGTGTACCATAATGAACCGCTGTCACAAAGAGCAATAGCTAACCGTTTTTGTGTAGCCATAAGTTTCGTCCAAAAATTGGTTAAGCAGTATCGTGAAACCCAAAACATTGCTCCTCGAACTGAGCGATGCGGAGTCAAATTGAAACTCAATGCAGAACAACTACTGATTTTAGCCGAATTGATTGAAGAAAATAATGATGCAACTCTCGAAGAACTCCGTTATTTACTGTACCAGAAAATTGGTTTTACGCTCAGCGTGGCAACGATGGGAAGAATGGCAAAACTCTTAAACATGACTTTTAAAAAAAACTCTCTTTCCGAGCGCGGGTAGTGCCCTGAAGGAAAGGATCGATAGGATAACTAAATTCACATAAAAGTAGGTATTAGAGTTGTAAATTAGCATTATAATGATGGACAAAACGCCAAATAGCTGCAATATGATTTTCTAATTTTTTAGAGAACGATAAGCTCTTTCTTACCAACCTAGATACTCGTTGTCGAAGAGTACAGTTAAAGCGCTCGATATAGCTAGTGCAACCACTATCTTTATCTACACGGCGCGATGACGTTTACTCGGTAATACAGAATCATAAGCACTCCAATGGTCGGTATAAATTACTGCACATTGACGGTATACTGGTGGCATTGAATTCCATAACGATCGAGCTGATACTGCACTACGATCTCCAATCTGTACACCAACAATTTCCCTGGTTTGGGCATCCAAAGCGAGCCAAACCCACTGTTGATTTCCTTTATTATCAACAAATGACCATAACTCATCCATCTGAACACTCAAGCGCTTTTTTGGCTTGGGACTCACCTCTACTTGCCTCTTTTCAACAACAGCCTGGGCATTTACGTAGCGCTGAACGGTATCTTCTGATACTTGCAGTACCCGAGCAATCCCAGCCTGAGAAATACGTTCAAGTAGCATTCGTGACATTAACTCCTGTTGTTCTGAGGTAATAGCTTTCCATACTGGATTCAAAACAAATTGACGACCACATTCTCGACATTTATAGTTTTGTTTACCATGCCGAGTCCGACCGTTACGACTGACTTTTTCTGAACCACAATTAGGACAAGAATTAATTTTTACTGTCATATCACTAATAGCAAACACTATCTCTCTAATAGTATAGTATCTTACTCGATCCTTTCCTTCAGGGGACTACCCGAGCGCGAAAGGCACTGACCGAGTTCAGGGTCTGCGATATGAGTTCTGGCAAAAAGTCCGAGAAGTTTGTTTTAAAGACTTAATATTCATTGATGAATCAGGAGATAACTTGGCAATGGTTAGGTTATATGCTAGGTCTTTAAAAGGTTCAAGAACTCGGGGACAAAAACCAAATAAACGGGGGAAAGATGTCTCAATAATTGGAGCTATATCAGTCAATGAAGTCCTAACATCAGTCAACTTAATAGGTACAACTGATACAATTACATTTGAGGATTTTATCATCCGAAAGCTCGTACCAAAACTCTGGAAAGATGCTTGTGTAGTGATGGACAATTGTACTATTCACCCAAGCGAAGAAATAGAAAAAGCCATCAAAAATCAAGGGGCAAAAATAATATACTTATCACCATATTCGCCAGACTTCTCACCAATTGAACATTTATGGTCAAAACTCAAAAACATTCTCCGTTCTATCAAGACGACTAATTACCGAGAATTAGCAAAAGCACTCTTGGTTTGCCTTCAATCAAGTTACATTATCCGATATGAGGAATTGGTTTACTCACTGCTGTTATTGTACCTCATCTTTATGAGAAACGCTATAGCAGAGCGGTATCTGATTCAATTTCAATCAAAAGCTAGCTACTATCAACTTTTTAAATCAGCGGGAATTAGGTGGAAAAAATCTCAAAAAAAGAATCCAAAGCGTGATGAAGAACTCGTCAAAAAAAAGCACCAAGAAATTTGTGAGATTCTGGAAGAACACCGCTCGGCTATAGAGTCGAGAAAGCTTGTGGTGTATTTGATTGATGAGTGTCATCTCAATAGGGGAGATGTCTGTGGGTATCTTTGGGGAAGGTGCAACGAGAGAATAGAAATACCCCGGCTTCATGAAAGAGAAAAACAAACTTATTATGGAGCAGTAAATTATTTAACTTTCACAGTTTGTTCTGCGAGAATATGCAACGGCAAATTCTGAGAATACAGTCGCTTTCTTAAAAGACTGACAATATTTAAATCCCGAAGCCAGACATTTGATTATTTGGGATGGAGCCAGCTATCATAAATATAAAGAAATGAAAGCTTACCTAGAAGAAATTAATCAAGGTAAGGAGCGGGATGAATGGCCTTTAACTTGTGTCCTATTTGCTCCTAATGCTCCGGAGCAGAATCCAGTCGAAGATATTTGGCTTCATGCCAAGACTTGGGTGAGAAAATTTGGGAATCGGCTCAGTTCTTTTGCCTTGGTTAAATGGTTTTTCAATTTTACCATACAGTCACAAAGCTTTGACTTTCTCAAGTTACACAAATTTGGTATTTTTGAACCAACACTCAATGGAACTGCTGCTCGATCGAACCCTTAATTCATTTACGAATGATTTGCGATGGCTATATAAGCCTCACCCGTCAAACTTAAACTATTTTGAGGTCAGGCATTACGATAGCAAATATTCTAAGTTATATCCCGAACCGGAATCGCCGTATACAGTGTCAGGGGTTAATAATAGTTCCAACATACCAATCGTTAAGGATTCGTGAAAGGGATCTAAGTAGGTCGCCAGTGGATTTGAGATTTGAGATTTACTCCACAGATGAATCTGGGAGTTTGAACTTGGGTCTAAAATTTTGGGGGTTCAAAACTCCTGTCGGAAACTTGTATCCATTTATAATAGTTGCCAATACTAAATTCAGCAACTACACTTGTAATTATAAAATAAATTATGAGTATATGTCATACGTAAAAAGACTAGCTATTAAAGGCATATCTTGGACGAGTGTCGGCGACGGCATCACTCAAATTATCCGATTTGGCAGTCACCTAATTCTGACGCGCCTGCTTGTTTCAGAACTATTTGACCTACTCAGCCTAGCCTACCTTGTGATCACAGTCGTCAATGTTTTCTCAGACATAGGTCTGAAGCTAAGTATCATTCAGAACCAGCGTGGAGAAAATCGGGAATTTCTCAACACCGCTTAGACAATGCAAGTTATTCGCAGCTTTTTTATAGGGTTGTGTGTAATTTTAGTCACGTTGCCAGTTGCTAATTTTTATAAAGAACCCGGTCTCCTGTGGTTAATACCAGTGCTCGGTATAAATACCATAATAGGAGGGCTCAACTCAACTGCTACATCCAGCCTAGAACGCAAAATGGAAGTGAAGAAAGTAGTAATTTTTGAGTTGGGCATACAGATTGTTTCTACTACAGTGATGATTGTCTGGGCCTGGTTCGATCGCAGCATCTGGGCAATCATTGCAGGCGACTTGACGGGAGCTTTAATGTAGTTAGTTTGGAGCCATTTTTTGATTCCCGGCCAATCAAACCACTTTGCTTGGGATAAAGAAGCAGCTAAAAAAATATTTTCTTATGGGAAATGGATATTTTTGTCTAGTGCTTTATTCTTTCTCTATTCTGAAGCCGATCGGCTAATTCTAGGCAAACTATTTGATTGGAAACTCCTGGGGTTCTATGGCGGCGTTTTTAGGCTGAGTGATATGCCGCGCCACGTGCTCATGGGCATAGGCCGCAAGGTGATTATTCCATCGATTTCAATCCTAACAGCAGACTTGCCTAGCGAGGAATTGCGCCATAAAATTTTCAAAAACCGTAACCTAATTCTGAGACCGTTAGCAATAGGTTTAGCAATTTTTGTAAGTTGTGGAAACCAGTTAACTTTAATAATGTACGGTGATGGGGAGTATTTTGTGAAATACTCTTAGATGATACCAATCTTGGCATTAGGAATTTGGCACCGAACCCTTCATGATCTCATTGGTTGTTGTCTATTAGCCCTAGGAAAGTCTCAATACCCAGCTATGGGCAATCTGCTGACTTTTGTGAATTTATGTATAGGTATACCTGTGGGATATCATTTAAAAGGTAATTTAGGTGCTTTGATCGCTGTAGCCGTCAGTGACATTCCTACTTATGTAGTGATTACTTACGGCTTGTGGCGAGAAAAACTCAGTTGTTTTTGGCAGGATATTCAGCTAACAGCATTGTTTCTAGGAGTGCTAGCAGCTATAATTTTATGTAGATATGCTTTGGGTGTCGGTCTACCGATAGATAAAATATCAGCGGCGGATATGATACCTATAAATTCACTCTTTCAGTAAACAAAAAGGAGTTAGTGGATATGTCAATACAAAATACGATAAGAAAAGCAAGTCACTTAAGTTTTTTACGAAAAACAGGCTCAGCAGTTGATAGTTAGCCTAATAAATATTGAATTTAAAATTTAATTGAAAGCTGGCAGTGAGTTTTGGCCCCGAATTAGGAGAGACAGATTTGTGAGTATTTTTAAGAAAAAAATTAATCCTTCATCCTTCGATATTTTACCATTCAAACAGCCGATCGACCGCACGGCCATCGTCCTCATGCTAGTGCTGAGCGTCTTAATGGGACTGCTGCTGCTGAGCGGCGATCGCACAGCACCCAAAGTGCGAGAATTTACCTGGGAAAACAAACAAATCGGCGCCGAAGATACCGGCTTTATCCTCACCTTCTTTCGGCCGATGAACCACTCCACCGTCGAGGAAAACTTAAAACTAGAACCCCCCCTCCCCGGTAAATTTAGTTGGGCAGGAAGGCGCATGGCTTACACCCTCAAAGATCCAGCACCCTACGGCGTTACCTACACAGTAAAACTCGCCGGAGCAACCGACAAGTATTTCGGAGACAACAACCAAAATAAAGGCACGCCAATGCAACCGTTTAGCAGTTCCTTTCGCAGCCGCGACCGAGCTTTTGCTTACATCGGTGTCCAAGGCGAAACAGAAAGCAGATTAATGCTAGTCAATCTCACCAGCAGCGACTCGAAACCGATACCGCTGACTCCCAAAGATTTAGTTGTTACCGATTTTAAACCGTATCCCGACAGCGATCGCATTTTATTCTCAGCCACAGATCGATCAATCGCCCGTACTCGCGGCACCCTAAATCCAGAACTATTCACAGTCACCACCGGCCTCAACCCCCAATCGGGCTCAGGAACTCAACAAAAATACCCAGCCGGTAGAATCGACAAAATCTTAGACTCCAAAGATTACCAAAACCTCAAATTCGACCTCTCAGCCGACGGAAAAATCATAGTTGTCCAGCGCGTCAACCGCCGCAATCCCGGCTATTTCAGTCCTTGGATTGTGGAAGAAAAACAGGCGCCCAGACCCTTGGAAAATGAACAAGGCGGAGATTTTATGATTCGCCCCGACAGCAAATCGATGGTAATATCTCAAAAACAAGGATTAGCGATCGTCCCCCTCAAACCGGAAGCAGACCCAGTAGAATTTTTGCCCAAATACGAACAAGTATTGGGGATGGCCCGCGACAACTCCGCCGCCGCCTATGTTAAATACAACAGCGACTTTACTCGATCGCTTTTCATCTTAGATAACCAAGGTGTAGAACAAGAAATATTGCGTATTCCCGGCAGCATCATGGCCGTTTATTTCGACCCCCGCAAAAACCAAGACAACCAAGTTCAGCGTCTCTACTGTTTGTTAGCCCAACGCCTCAAAACAGAAAGCTACAAAGAACAGCCTTTCATCGCCACCATCGACCTCAAAAAACAGGGTACTCGTTTGGTAGGAACCATCAAACCGCTGCTGATTTTGCCCAACCAATTAGATACCCAAATCAGTTTATCTCCCGACGGGCTGGCATTAATTTTCGACCAATCAGTCACAGCAGCAACTCCCTCAGCAGCAGACAGTCCCCGCAACGATAGCGGACAGTCGATCGCCACCAGCCGCCTCTGGCTGCTACCATTAGTAGAAATACCCGCAGACGGTTCTCCCGCAAAAGTACAGCCAGAAGAACTTCCCTTTGCCGGCTATCACCCCCGCTGGCTCCCCTAAATTGATTTGAGATTTTAGATTGACCGATATTGGTAAATATCAAGAGGGTAAGGTGATCCGCGCACCTGGCGTTGAAATGTGCGCCGAGGCGCACCCTACTTTTACTAAATTGATTTGAGATTTGAGATTTGAGATTTGAGTGTTGAGATTTGAAATTCAGTTGATACTAAGCCATACTGGTAAATATTACAAACTTTTGAAACCAACTCACCAGCCTGCAATTTCACATCTAAAACCTCAAACCTAAAATCTAAAATTCGCATGACTCCCGAAGAAATTAGCAATACCCTTAAAGACGTATTTGGGGACAGTGTTGAGATGCCTGCTGCTACTTCTTGGCAAGTAGAAACCCCCAAATTTCGCCTGTTAGTCCTGCTTTCAGAAGACGGGACTTGGCTGCGGATTTTGCTGCCGATCGCCGATGCCCAGGAAGCTCAACCATTTTTTGATAAACTCCTAGAAGCTAACTTTGACACCACCCTAGAAACTCGCTACGCCTTACATCAAAACGTTTTGTGGGGAGTATTTCAGCACAGTTGTACCACACTCTCGGCCGCAGATTTCTCGGCCGCCGTCGCCAGAGTGCTGGCTTTACAAGAGCGAGGTTTGTCCGACTTTTTCGCCGGTTTGATAGAAAGTCGCATCCGTCAAATTATCAAAGCTGCGAAGATACAGGGACAGTCTGTCGAAACTACCCTTCAGACTTTAGACCGTTTCTACGCAGAGGGATTGATGGGTGAAATGGAACTAGGGCGAGAGTCTCGCGAAAACACTCTCGCCGCTTGGCGGTATCAGCTAGAACGCCTTTGGCCGGAGGTGGAACCCTAAGACGATTTGAGATTCCAGATTCCAGATTCCAGATTGCAAAAAAATGACGATCATCGAGGTGGGAAAGTTGCCTAAAGTTATTTCTTTTTAGTGGTATAGCAACCCCCAAGACGGTTAGAACATTCTGAATTGCACAAACCCTTGCCGAAGATTGCTTCTTCGTTCTCTGCTACATAACTAAAGCCTTCCATCCGTTACATCTGTTACATCGAAAGAAAGCGAATCCCTTGCTAAACTTCCTTCTGCTGCAGAATATGCGTATTTTGGCCAGGGCCCCAGTCTTCACCGTTGGGGCCTCAAGCGACTTCCACGATCGCCAATCCGGGCCCTCGATCCCTCGAAGGATGCCCGTATATTCGCTGATAACCCGCTCGCGGTTCTCCAATTCCCTTCTATCTGTAGAAAAATGGTATAATTTATCACAATAATTAGTGATAAATATTAAAAATTTTCGCAAAACAGGCGATCGCAGGTATATCATGGTAAAAAGTTTAAAGCGCGTGCTCCGTAAGTTCCACAAAAGCTTCGATCGTTTAACATTGATTGAGAAACAAAATCTTTAGCAGACAATGCTTGTGCGATCGGGTTATGCCATCGGGTACTATTCTAATTTAACAAATTAGCAACTACCCTCTCGTAATTACCCCTTACCAATTAATAGCAACTTAATTTATCCATCTATACAACATTTAACAGGGGTTTCATCTATGTTTGCTGTGCGTGAGACTAGCTCGGAGTTATCAGTGTTGCATATACCTGAAATTTGTACTTGGAACATCTCCTTAGAATCAACTCTCCTAGACCTGCCACTCTACAACTGCCAAATTGAATTAACTCAACAGGCAAAAGAAGTAGCTCAGGCTTTTGAAAAAAATTCCATGCTTCCCGGCGTTATTTTGACAGAAGGGGGTAATTTTGTCGGCATAATATCCCGGCGTCTATTCTTTGAAAAAGTTAACCGCCGCTACGGATTAGAAATGTTTTTCAAGCGACCAATAGAGGTATTATACAAGTTTTCCAAGGCAGAGCCACTGGTACTTCACGGCAGTAAATTAATAGTAGAAGCGGCCGAGGAATCGCTTTACAGGTCAGGAGAATTAATTTACGAACCTGTAGTAGTGGAAGTAGCGCCTCAGAGCTACAAACTGTTAGACGTACACCAATTAATGGTTGCTCAATCAAGAATTCACCAATTAACAAATAAGTTGCTCCAAAAACAAACCCAAGCCAAACTTATCCAAACCGAAAAAATGGCTAGTTTGGGGAGGATTGTAGCAGAAGTAGCTCACGAAATCAGAAATCCCCTGAACTGTATTTGGGGAAATTTAACTTTTCTGTTGTCATATTTTGAACACTTGCTTCAGCTCATGTCGGTTTATGAAGAAGAATATTCGGAACCATGTCCCCGAATAGACGCCCTCAAAGAAGAAATTGAATTTGATTTTTTAAAAGAAGATTTGCCTATCACTTTAGAAGGGATGGAGCTGGGAGCCTCCCAATTACTAAAAATAGTTAACGGGCTGCACCATTTCTCTCACATGGACGAGACAAAGCCAGTGGAAACAGACATTCACGAATGCGTGGAAATGACGCTGTTAATTCTGAAAAACCGCTTGAAAAACAGCATAGAAGTGGTAAAAAAATACGGCGAACTGCCGCTAGTTACCGGCTACTCCGGTCAGTTGAGTCAGGTGTTTTTGAATTTGTTAGTTAATGCTCTAGACGCCCTGACAGAGTACGCAGCCGATCGAGAAATACAGACCGAGTGCCTGGACAACTGGCAGCCCCAAATCGAAATTACCACTAAAGTCATAGAAACCGAACACGGCAAGCGGGTGGCAATTTGCATTGCCGATAACGGGCCCGGCATTCCCGCAGAAAATCAGCAGCAGATATTTGACACCTTTTTTACCACTAAACCAGCAGGCAAAGGCACCGGTATGGGGCTGGCTATCTCCCATCAAATTGTCACAGAAAAGCATGGGGGGCAACTGAAAATGCGATCGCAGCCTGGCCAGAGCACCGAATTTGAAATTCTCCTGCCCATAATTGGCAAAATATGATTAACTCAGGAACAGTCTTCAGGGCCGATCCTGCGGTGAAATTATAGGCTAGCTTAGTAGTACGTTCTCATTTCCCTGTCCCAGCCTGTTTCGGCAACTAAAAGTTCCAGTGGCACATAAATTCAGTTCCAAACTCCTTGCCCCTTCACTCTCCGAAGGCAGCCATCAAGACCTTTCCCTAGAGTCTACCCTCTGGGATTTGCCCCTGTATGACTTTCAGGTTAAATCGAGCTGCTTGGCGATCGCAGTTGCCGAAATTTTTGAACAGCATCCCCTAGTGCCGGGAGTCGTCCTGATGGAAGCAGGAGAGTTTGCTGGCATGATATCCCGCAGGCAACTGCTGGAATATTTGCTCAAACCCCAAGGCCCCGAGCTATTTTTGCACCTGCCGCTGAAAGTTCTCTACAGTTACGCTCGCCTCGAAATATTATTGGTGGCAGAGAGTACAACCATTTTAGCAGCAGCCCCACAAGCTCTGCGTCGATCGCCCGAATTGCAGTCAGAACCAATCGTCGTCCAAATAGACTCCCAATCTTATCGGCTCTTAGACCCTCACGCACTAAACATCGCCTACTGGCAAATTCGTGGCATAGAAACTCAAGTCCGCTACGAAAGAGCCCAAACTCAAATGATTCAAAGCGAAAAAATGGCTAGTTTAGGGCGTTTAGTCAACGGAGTAGCCCACGAAATTTTAGATCCGGTAGGCTTTATTTGGGGGAATTTAACCTACGTCAGCGACTACAGCAAAAACTTGATGGAGTTGCTCTCTGTTTACGACGCGCACTGTACCGAACCCCCCCCGGAAATAGCACGGCTCAAGGAAGAGATAGACTATGACTTTTTGCAAAACGATTTCCTCCGAACTGTTGCCAGCATCAAATCTGGAGCCGAACGTTTGAGCAAGCTGGCAAGCAGTTTACAAAACTTCTGCCACATAGACGATGTTTATCCCAAACCGACAGACTTGCACGCCAACATAGACAGCATACTTTTGCTCCTCAAAAGTCGTTTGACCAGGGAAATCAAAGTAGTAAAAAACTACGGCTACCTGCCGCCAGTGCCGTGCTATGCAGGCCAGCTAAACCAAGTATTTATGAATATCTTGACCAATGCTATTAATACATTAATTAATGAAGCAGTCGGTCAAGAGTTGGCGAAAGAATTTAAAGGTGGAGGGTTCAAAGACTTCGATCGCCAGCCCCAAATTGAAATCACAACTCAAGTCTGCTGTCCAGAACCTGCGAGCGATTTAGACAAACTTCATGTTCGCTGGGTTTCGATTTGCATAGCAGATAACGGGCCAGGAATGTCGCCTAGCAAGTACAAAAAAATCATAGAGTCATTCTCTACGGAAAAACGCGCCCTCAAAGAAACCAGTTTAGCAGTTAGCTATCAAATAGTGACGGGCAAACACGGCGGTGCATTCAGAATGCGATCGGAATTAGGCAGGGGCACTGACTTTGAAATTTTGTTACCCTTAGCTTAAAGAAGTCAGTTGTCAGTTGTCAGTTGTCAGTTGTCAGTTGTTATTAATTATTATGAAAAATACTGCTATAGCAATCCTCGCATCAGTTTCAATAACTGGTTAACTGGTTCCCAGGCTCTTCCTGGGAACCGATGTAAGCGAGGAAGAGCCTCGGCTGCGACAATGGAGGCAGAGCCTCCAGATATGCGTTACCAGGCTCTTCCTGGTAAAGAGTATAATCATTTAGGATTGCTATACATAGGGCTTGCTGAATATATCGATCGCACTTGAGGTAGCCTGGGTTTTGAGCGCGCGATCGAGAATAAAGTGCA